>MFRQ01000124.1 GCA_001784615.1 Candidatus Melainabacteria bacterium RIFOXYA2_FULL_32_9 | reverse complement strand
GATTATGTTTCACTGGTTTCTTGATATTGTGGAACGTACCTCAAAAGGCTTTGAGGTTCTACCTCATCGCTGGATAGTTGAAAGAACTTTTGCATGAATGAATAACTACAGAATATTGAGCAAAGACTATGAATACTTGCCAAGAAGCAGTGAAAATATGATTTACATATCAATGTTACATTTGATGCTTAGACAATTAGCTAAATAATAGACTTTTCAAACAGCCTCTAACTATTCATAACAAACTATATCAGGACTAAATTACAAGAGACAAGCTTAAATAAGCTTGTCTCTCAATATTCTTAATTAAAACCAAGTAATTTTAGGAACGTCTCTTGCGAGCTGCCTCAGCTTTACGTTTTCTTTTCACACTCGGTTTCTCATACCTTTCACGACGTTTTATTTCGGATAAAATGCCGGCTTTTTGAATTTTTTTCTTGAAACGCTTAAGAGCACTTTCAATACTTTCGTTTTCACCTACTTGTATTTCGGCCAAGCTACAGACCTCCCTTCTGATATGGGATGTTATTTGTACATCATATTAGTATCTGGATTGATATTAAATAGTACCATTCCTGATAAACACTAATATGTAAATATTATCATGGACTTTTATTAATTACAATATAACACATTTTGCTGACTATTAATCAATTTTAGCCCGGTGGCCACAACATTGGCCTACCACCCAATACATGCAAATGGATATGAAAAACTGTTTGTCCAGCCTTTTCACCGGTATTAAGAATGACTCTATATCCATCTTTTATATTAAGCTTTTCTGCAACTTCTCTAGCACCTATTAGCAGCTTACCAAGCAATTCAGAATCATTTGTATCATTAAGAGAATCATAATGCTTTTTGGGGATAACAAGAACATGTACAGGAGCTTGAGGATTAACATCGTGAAAAGCGGCATAATCCGCTGTTTCTAATATTAAATCAGAATTTATTTCTTTATTCGCTATTTTGCAAAAAATGCAATTTTGCTCACTCATTTTTTGTTCCTTCTTAAATAGGTCTTATAGCCTTAAAACTTAGAAGCTGTCTTGTTAAAGTTGAACGCCTTGCCAAGTCGCTTACAACTTTAAGTCCAAAAGTCGAGCCTGTAATTATATCATAGCCTGATTTTTGCATTTTTAGCCAGACAGGTTCCTATAAATAATGTTACCTTAAATCTATATTATCAGGGCTCAATAATAACACAAATTCAAATACTTTTTTTAGAGGATGCTCCGAAATATATACATGGGTTAATCTTCATATATAACTATAAAAATAAGCTTTATCTGGGGATTGAGGTTAATGGGTAATATGGGTGAAAAAATTCAAATTCAAATTACAGAGTGTTCTTGATGCAAGGATTAAAGCCCTTGAGAACTGTCAATTAGCTTTATCCAAAGTTGAATTTAAGTTAAATCAGGCGGTAAAACATCTGGAGCAACTTTATGAATTGCAGAAAAAATCAAAAAGTGAATTGGAAAGCTTATTGACAGCTGGTACCCAAATAGATCTTATGATAATTTGTTGCCATCAAAACTATATAGAAAAACTAAAATCTGATATTAAGGATCAGCATAAAATAATTGCAAGTATAGAAATTGAGCTTGAGGAGAAAAAACAGAAAGTATTAGAAGCATTAAAAGCTAAAACAATGCTTGAAAAACTAAAAGAAAAAGCGTTAAAAGAATTTAAAGAAAATTTTGAAAGACTAGATATGCTGCAAATCGATGAAATAGCAACAAATAGGCAAAAAAGATCCGGATATTAACTTATACATTAAGACTTGGGAATAGACTACCTGTTAAATTAAGGGGAAAAATATGACGGCTTTAGAAATGCTGGTAGAACCTAAAGAAACAAAATTGTTTTCAGAAAAAGGCACATTAAATAATAACGATTCTGAAACAATTAAAGATGAGTTTTACAGAATTCTAAGTAACGTTAATGACAACGATAATACTTATGAAAAACGGCTTGAAAAATTACACGAGAACGAGCTAATTGATAGAAGAAGAGATTTTTATAATCATTATCAAGATTATAACCAGAATTATGCTGATAAATCTCAAAATCTAGCTTATAGAGAACCTGAGACTTTTGAAAAAACAAACGAACAACCTCAGGATCACTTTAGAAATGCAAATGAACATGATAGAAAACCATCAGAAAATTCAAACACATATAATCAGGAATCCTCTTTTTTATCTAGAGAAAATCAATCTAATACAATAAAAGAAGCACAATTTAACCAAAATAATAATGCAAGGCAAAATTTCTCGGAAACAAAATTAAGTGCTGAAAGAAAAGATGAAACCGTTGAAATAAAACAAGAGAAAACCGAAGCAAAAGAAAACCAGCAAGTTCAAAAAAACACTGACAACCCAAATAATACTAAAGTCAATGGTCTTGATAATGCGGAATTAAAAGCAAAAATACAATTAGTAAATAATATTGCAACACCTATAGTAAATAATGTTGTAGTGCCTACAGAAGTTAAAACTTCTGTAAATAGTCGTCAAGAAGTAACTTCTCAATCTAAAAACTCTAATAATGTTGCACAAAATGCAAATCAACATTCTATTGTGTCTAAAAACTTGAACAATGTTGTTAATAATACCACTCAAAGTCCCGTACAACAAACAAAAGCTGAAAACACAAACAGTGTTACTGCCAATACTTCTATCCAACAAAAAGATATGAAAGTAAATACAAACGTAAAAGCTAATGAAACCGAAAATAAAGCTAATCAAAAAGAAAGTTTAGCTCATATTAAAGATCAATTATCAAATCATCAAATAAATGCCCCTCAGGCAGAACAAACAGAAAAAAAAGCGTTAAATATAACCCGTGCTAATGCTGCTTCAAGTTCAAGAGAACCCCAAACCAATGCTCAAAGCTTGAATATTGTAGAAACAGTGCCTAATCCAGAAAAACTGAGCAGTAATAACCAACTTAAACAGGATAATTTAATTAATAAACAGTCTATAAATCAAGTTAAGCAGCAAAATGAAATTAAACTTGAACACAAAAATAATGATCAGGTTAATACATTAAGGCAAGAAATTCTAAAAGACTCCCAAAAAGTAGAGATAAAAGCTCAAGTTGAAACTAAACCTCAAAAAGAGCAGGAAGATTCAACCAAAGTTGATATTAATAAACACCAAATTCAACAAATGCAAGTACAGAATAAAAATTTATCCGAAAAAAGCACTGTAAAACACGATATAAATGATAATACAAAATACGTTGATACAAAAGACAAGTCTATAACTACAAAAATAGAATTACAGAATAATTCTACCGAATCACATTTAGATCAAAAACATAATCAACAACTAAATGAATTTACAGCCAAAATTAATAATCATGAATCTCATAGCGGTTTATTAGAAATAAATGCTCATAAAACTATGGGGTTTGATAAAATTCTTGATTCAAAAGATACCAAACAAACATTAAGTAACTCTGTAATGGATCAAGTAATTAATAAAGCAACTGCAGAACTAAGTGATACTAAATCTCAAGTAATAATTACTTTAAGACCTGAAAACTTGGGCAAGGTTGATATTAATCTGGTTAGTAAAGATGGAGTCGTAACTGCTCAAATAACAGCGGAAAACTCTCAAGTCAAAGATATATTAAATAAAGGGCTTGAAACTCTTAGACAAAATCTACTAGATCAAGGAGTTAACGTTAATAAACTAGCAATTAGTGTTCAAGAAACAAATACCTCAAATTCAAATAACAATAATAGTACATTACAACAGGATCAAAACTTCCAAAAGTTTGAGCAAGCAAATCAAAACTCATCAAATCCAAACCAAAATTCAAATTCAAGCAGACAAACAGCTCATCAGGAAAGAACTAATATTTACTCAAATATAGATAATTCTGAGATGGAGGAAAATACAAATTTGACAAGTAATAGCTCTGGACAAGTTACACAAGGAAGGGTTGATTATAGAGTTTAATTGGGGAGTAGAATCATGAACGTCCAAGATTCAATGACAAATATTGTTAATAGTACAGCAAAAGTTAATGCAGAAAAGTCCCAGGAGAGAGTTGGTCAATCTACAATGGATCAGGATAGCTTTTTACAGCTTCTAATGATGCAATTAAAATATCAAGATCCTTTAAATCCAATGGGCAATACAGAATTTATCTCACAACAGGCACAATTTACACAAATTAGTGAAATACAAAAGTTAAATAAAAATATGTCCAATGTAGCAAATACGAATGAAATTATGCAAGCCAGCAGTCTAATTGGAAAGGAAGTAACGATTACAGATCCTGAAAATTCAAAAAATACGATAACAGGAGCAGTAACGGAGGCTAAAATTAGTGATAAAGGTACAAATATAGTAATAAATAATACAGAATATCCAATAAACTCAATTAGAAGCATAAAATAGAAGACTAAAATAAAGGGGAGGAAATATGTCACAAGGATTATTTACAGCAATAAGTGGTATTACAGCAAACCAGTCTAGAATTGATGTTATTTCTGATAACATTGCTAATATGAACACAACTGGCTTTAAAGCCAGTCAAGTTAACTTCGAAAATGTTTTCTTAAAAACATTATCCTCAGGTACAGCACCAACATCAAACGTTGGCGGAAGTAACCCTGTACAGATTGGATTAGGAACTACTGTAGGAGAAATCGTACGTAACTTTGCTAATGGATCTGTACAAACTACAAATAATGCTAATGACTTATACATCAATGGTAATGGATTCTTTACACTTACTGATTCAGAAGGATCATTAGTACTAAGTAGAGCAGGAAACTTTAGAGTTGATTCTCAAGGATATCTGACAAGCCCAAAGGGATTAAAGGTTTTAGGCACTTCAGATATTAATAGCACAACAGGAAGTACAACTCCAATTAAAATACCTCAATCATTAAGTATAACTGAGTCAACTGCAACATCAACAGGAGCTGAACTACTTTCAAACACTGCTAATGCTACTATCAATGACGGGACGTTTACATTAACAGTAAACGGCACAGACCATGAATTTACTATTGATGCAGATAGCACATTAGATAGTGTAGCTACAGATATTAACACAGCTGCAACTGGCGTAACTGCTAGCGTAGCAAGCGGAAAACTTAGATTATCATACAATAATACAGTTGTTACAAGTTTTGGAATGAGTGCCACATCAGATACCAGTAATTTCTTAGCTGCCACTCAATTAGCCACTGCAACGCCAACCACAGCCGGTACTACAGTTACGTATGATAGCATGGCATTAACAGCTAACTCTGTCACAATAAGACCTGATGATGGTACATCCAGTACTACTACATATAAATCTTATTCAGTTGGTGCAGATGGTGCAATAACAGCTTATTACTCCAATGGTTGCCAGATTACAGTTACGGGTGACGCAAGCAGAGAACTACTTTATTCCACTACGAGTGGTTATCAAGTTAGAGGCGATGGCGTTACTGTAGTAGCAAATGCTGTAAAACCGCAGGAATTACAATTGCAAATGACAAAAGTTACTAACTCCGCAGGTTTAATAGCAGAAAATGGTAATAGATTTACCATTGGGCCAAACGCAGGTTATGCAACTTTTGGAATTGGTGATTCCGGAGGAATGGGAAGTCTTGTATCAGGAAGCCTTGAGTCTTCTAACGTTGACCTGACATCTGAATTTGCAAATATGATAGTTGCTCAAAGGGGTATCGATGCAAATGGTAGAACCTTTGATGCACAAAACCAAATATTAAGAACTATAGTAAATATAGGTAGATAATATTAGAGAGAGCTAACGTTTGTGTTCCTGGCTTAACCGCCAGGAATTTTTATTTGTCGTTCTTGTTTCCCAATAGAGAAATAAGTAAAGCCACGTCTATACATACGTTTAGGTTCGTATTGATTTCTGCCATCGAAAATAACAGGCTGCTTAAGGAGTTTCTTGATTTTATCAAAATCAGGTCTTCTAAACTCATTCCATTCAGTAACAAGAATTAAAGCGTCAGCTCCTTCAAGAGCTTCATAATTATTCTTTGAGTATTCTATGCTGTCTCCAAATATGGTTTTAG
>MFRQ01000123.1 GCA_001784615.1 Candidatus Melainabacteria bacterium RIFOXYA2_FULL_32_9 | reverse complement strand
TATAGCTAATAATGTGGCTTGAAAATAATCATATTTTTTATTTTTAGATTCATCAACAAACTTGTTAAACTCTTGTGTTTTAAATTTAGCTCTATGATCGTTAGTCAATTTACAAAGATACTTATCTCCCGGCCTTCTTATAAACTCACTGAATGATACTGACCTGACACCATATATAACTACAGATTCAATCATCGTATCAGAATTTATCAAGATTCCCACATGGTTAATACGCCATCCAGTAAATAATCTTGCAAAATGCCCGATAATCGTCTCTTCTGCAAAAGCAATAACATCCCCTGCCTCAAAAGCTATTTTTTCCTGCTGCATATTAGCTTTTTCCTGTTAAGGACAGCGGAAAAAATCATTAAAGATTTTGATGAAAAATCTTTTGTGATTTTTATAGGCTGCTTCCTGTGTTCAGCTATTAAACGAATAATAAAAAATTCTTACGCATTTTTTATTACGTCATTAATTGGTGTTAATTATTATATTAATCTATAGCTTAAAGTTATGCATACTCTTGTAAGGCAGATTTTCCAAGAGTATGTAGAGTATTTTTAAAAAAAATATTGAAACTATAAAAAATAATAATTGTACTAACAGGTAGAATTTAAAAATTCGATTACTTCTGATAATGGGACATATTGGTGATTCAAAGCATCGGCAACTGACTTGTAAACTACATTTCCGTTTATTATATTAACCCCTTTAGCAAGAGCCGTATTCTCCTTAATAGCATTAAGATATCCTTTATTAGCCAGTGCAAGTGCATAAGGCAAGGTAGCATTTGTAAGCGCAAAAGTTGAAGTTCTGGCTACTGCACCGGGCATATTAGCTACAGAATAGTGTATAACGCCGTATTTTTCATAAACAGGATTATCGTGAGTAGTAACTCTATCTATAGTCTCAATAGATCCACCCTGATCTATTGCTACATCAACAATTACCGCGCCTGATTTCATACTTTTAACCATATCTTCAGTCACAAGACGAGGTGCCCTTGCCCCAGGAATAAGAACTGCACCTATTAGCAAATCAGCATCTTTTATTTCTTCTCTTATGTTATAACCATTAGACATTAATGTTTTTATCCTTCCCTGATACAAGTCATCAAGGTAACGTAGTTTATCGAGATTAATATCTAAAATTGTCACATCTGCGCCATAAGCAACTGCAATTCTGGCGGCATTTGTACCAACAATACCTGCTCCAATTATTACTACCTTACCAGGTTTAGTTCCTGGTACTCCTCCAAGGAGAACACCTCTTCCACCGTAAGGTTTCTCAAGGAAATTTGCACCAACCTGAACGGCCATTCTTCCTGCGACTTCACTCATCGGGGTTAAGAGTGGTAAAGAACAATCTGCAAGTTGAATAGTTTCATAAGCTATTCCTATAACTTTTTTACTCAACAATGCATTTGTTAAAGCTGGTTCTGCTGCTAAATGCAGATATGTAAATAAAATCTGACCTTCTTTAAACAAGTCGTATTCAGCTGCAAGAGGCTCTTTTACTTTTATAATCATTTCTGCTTTTTCAAAAATTTCCTGTGGTGTATCAATAATTTGAGCACCTGAATAAATATAATCTTCATCCATAAAACCACTATCTATACCCGCATTTTTTTCTATAAGAACAGAGTGTCCATTCTTTTTAAAAGCTTCAACTCCCGCAGGAGTGGTAGCTACTCTATTTTCATTAGATTTTATTTCCTTGGGAACACCGATAATCATATTTTTGTAAATTCCTTTTTTATGCTTAACCATTTATATCATCATTTAAGCAAAATAAACTTTCAAGAAAATTAGTTTTTGGCATTTTTAAATTGTTAAAAAATACCAAAAACCTCATGCATATTAAGTAAAATATTATTCACATTTTTTTTCATAATTATCAAAACAAGCTGGATTTATTTCTATACAATCATCATCACCTATACGGATGCATTCATCGAGAAATTCTCCTGGATTACCAAACATAATTCTAAACAATAAAAATCTTTCACTTAGCATTTTACTAAGGCCTATTCCAATACAATCATATCGTTTTATAGTTTCATTAGCATTTTCGATGAATCCTGGCGGAATTCTAGGAATCTTACAATTTAAAGAACTGAGATTGCAATTAGTATCTACAATAAGAGTATTGGTATTATCAAGCAATGCATTTGTGACACTTACTGTCTGAGTCACTTCAGGAAGAGTCTCATTAACTTCCCAAATAGCCTTATTTGTATGGGTAACAGTTTCGCCAACTTCTAAAATATTTCTACTGGCTTGTTGTATATCTGTACTAGCTTGCTGAATATCCGTACTAGCTTGCTTGATATCTGTACTGACTTGAGGTAAACCTACACTAACCTCTTCTAATCCGGCTACAGTTCTCGTTAAAGTTTGAGGGGCAATAGCAATAATTTCCTGTAGTTCTTCACTTGCAATTAACTCATTTATATTTTCAACAGCGGCTTGAAGCTCTCTTCTTGTTTGGGGTCTTGATACATACCCTGTTATCAAACTCGATAAATAAGTTAAATTGCTTATAAGTTTACTTAACCGTCCTGCTTGTAGAGTTTGTACAAGATATTTATCCAATCTTTCAAATACAGATGTACCTGTGATAATATCTCCGTCAGATAAAAGCCGTGCTGATGGATTTTCTGGGTAAACTAAATCAAAATACCTATCCCCAAAAATATCTTGTGTTCTTAAGTACACTTTTGTATTTTCAGGAAGTCTCAGGCCCTTATAATATATATCAAGATAAAATAAGATATGTTTCTGATCTTCTGATAAAGTTATTTTTGAAACTTTACCTACTCTATATCCTCTATAATAAATATCAGTTTTCCCCCTAATTATTCCCTGTATTACAGGGGGGGTTTCTTTAAACTTAACAATTAAAGTCATTTGAACATTATTATTGGAAATATACAAAAAATACACTCCAATACCAATAGCAATAACTAAAGCAAATATTATTAGCCAGATTTTTCTCATTTTTATTAATTATTCCATTAAAATACATATACAAATAATCTAACAAGCTCAAATAGCCTGCTTAAATTAGACTAAAAAATTACTCTAATCAAAACTACCAATCAGGGTAAAATTCATAAAAAAAAGTATATTATACTATTTCTGCTTTAAGCCTCTATTAGTGTAAATTCCAGGTATAATCAGGGTTAATTTTAAATTTAGCAAAACCAAGAAAAATATATGCATATTAACTAAGCTTAAATCAATATATTGTATATATCGGCGATGAATAGCAGTTAATTTACGTGTAAAATTACCACTGTTATTTAATAACTAATTGAGGGAATGTGCTATGTTTGGAAGACACAAAAAGGTAAAAAGAGGTATTTTTACAGTTTTACTTCTGAGTGGGGCAAAGAATCTAACAAGGGCAGTATTAGTTGGTCTTTTGACAGGAGGATTATACAAAATTTTCTCTGCATCTAAAAAGGAAGCACCACATAAAGCAATGGGAAGTGGGGCTTATGGTGCAGTTGCCATAGCTAAAGCATTTAAAGGTGCTGATTTTCCATTATCAAAACAAGAGATTATGGAGAGATATGGCAAAAAAGAGGTTGAATATTATAGAGGACAACCAAAAAAAATTAGCGATTTATTGGCAAACATCCCAGATGAAACTTTTAATTCTACAGTTGATGTCGAGCACGCTTTTCGTGAATGTTCATAAAATATGTGAGAAAGTAATAAACTTAAAAGCCCTCTATTAGAGGGCTTTTAAGTTTATTAGAAAAATATTTAGTTATTAAATTCCCTACAAAGATCATATTATTAATTTGTAAATTCTTCATAAAAAATTGTATAATTAAGGTTTAAAGCACCATTTTAAGGACAAAATAATGATTTATGATTGCTTTATATTTTTTAATGAGCTGGATTTACTAGAACTACGCTTAAATGAGCTTGATTATATAGTTGATAAATTTGTTATTGTAGAAGCCACAAAAACTTTTACCAACAAGCCTAAACCTCTTGTATTTCAAGATAACAAAGAAAAGTTTTCTAAATTTTTAGATAAAATCGACTATTTAATCGTAGATGATTTTCCTGAATATAAAGACGATCCCTGGGAATACGAGTATTATCAGAGAAACAGCATAAAAAAAGCATTAAATAATTGCAGTCCTGATGATATTATAATGATTTCTGATATAGATGAAATTCCAAACCCTGAAACAGTCTTAAAAGTTAAGGATTTGCCTGGAATAAAATGCCTTGAGCAGAAGCATTATTACTTTTATGTAAATTACATAAATAAAAATCAAGTTAGTTGGCCAAAAGGTACGAGAATTGTATCTTATAAAGATCTTACTTTACCTGTTAATGAATATCGCTATTTAACAGATATACAAGTTGACAATGGAGGCTGGCATTTTAGCTATCTTGGTGGAGTAGATAAAGTTAAATTAAAGATAGATTCTTATTCTCATCAGGAATTTAACAATGAATACTTTAATAATACTGAAAAAATCCTGTCTGCATTGGAAGATGGAGTAGAATTATTTAATATTGAATGTGTGTATCAAGCTACTGACATAGACGATTCTTATCCTAAATATCTTCTCAATAACCTGGATAAATTCAAACATCTAATGAGAAATAAATCCGTGTTCACTGTAGAAGACAAGCTAAAATTAGCTTTAGACCTCCAAGAAATGCAAAAGTTTGAAGAGGCTAAAAACATTTATTTCGAAATTCTGGAAAAATATCCATACAATCATAAAGCAATGCATCAGCTTGGGCTTTTTGCAAATAAAATATGTGCGCCTGATGTTGCAATTGAATATATTGAAAAAGCTATAGAGTTAAAACCATTAAAAGAATATTACAAAGATCTTATTCATATACTGCTTGAAAATAATGCCAATGATACGGCAAAAGAATATTATCAAAAATTATTAGAATTAGATCCGGATGATATAGAAATTCAAAATGAATTCAAAGAAAAAATCAATTTAACCTTAAAACAATAACTATTCTAGAATTTTATCCTGCAAAATTATTTATTAAAGCCAAATAAAGCTACAATTAACATATAAGTTGATTCCTCTGCTAAAATTAACAAGGTTGATATCCAGATATTTAAATATTTGTAAAAAAAAGAAGAAATTATAACAATTAATTTTATCATTTTCCCTTAATAATAGTGGATTTATTATTGAAGGAATTTTAGATTATGATAAATGGTATTGGAAGTTATAAGGGGTTAGAAAACTATCAGAAACCAAATATTTTAAAAAATAAATCCCCTCAACACCTTTCATTTACAGGATATAAAGAAGTAAAGTCTTTTGATGTGCCATATAATCCTCTTCCGGGGAAGGAATATGCGCTCCATAACGGACAAAGAGTAATAATTATAAATAAGCCCGGTCCTACTAAATTACAAACATTTGTAAAAGCCGGTAGCGTTAACGAAGAGGAACGTATTAGAGGCGAAAGGCATTATATCGAACATGACCAATTTAACGGTTCTAAAAACCTTCCTGCAGGAATGTTTGATAATTTGGCTGAGGGATTAGGGGCATATATTAACGCTTACACAGCTTATGATAAAATAGCTTTTCACCTACAGGCAGCAATAGATTCTGAAAAAGATTTAGATGAACTTATAAGAATTCATGCAGATATGATTCAAGACCCTACTTATCCTGAAGAAACACATAAAAAAGAACAAGGTGTAGTTAAAGCAGAAATTCATAGATCTAAAGATGAAATTGAAAACAAGGCTTTTGACTTAATGCTTAATAATCTGATTGGGCTTAAAACTAAATCAGTAGGAATAATTTTAGGTGAAGAATCTAATATTGATAAAATAAGCAGAGAAGATGAATTTAATTACCATAAAACCTGGTTTAGACCCGATAATTTAGTTACAGTTATTACAGGCGATGTAGATCACAAAGAAGCTATTGAACTAATTGATAAGCACTTTGGAAAAAGAAAAGCAGATCCTACAGCAAAGGATAATGAATACTATACTCCCTTAAATCTAACTCAAAAACCCATAGTTGAAAAACTTGCGCACCCTGGTATCGAATCAGTTAAGCTATTTACAGGATTTATCGGACCCAAAAATGAAGATATAAAAGAATGTATCATTGCTGAAGCATTAATACAGGTGTTAACCGG
>MFRQ01000122.1 GCA_001784615.1 Candidatus Melainabacteria bacterium RIFOXYA2_FULL_32_9 | reverse complement strand
TTGGATTGCCACGTCGGGCTTTCAGCCCTCCTCGCAATGACAATATCACTTTATGCGTAAGTATTTTTTGTTACCTCCTTATATGTGAAAAACTTGACTACTTAAAAGATTGATATTAACAATTTTTTACAATCTATTTTTAACATTAACAGAGTAGAAGTTAATAATAAGCAAAATTTTTAGGATAAAATATTGGAGTTACAGCTAAATTTAAAAGAAATATGAAAAAAGTTGCTATAAATACTCTTGGGTGTAAGGCTAATCAGCTAGAATCATCGATTTTAGCTGATGATCTTGTGAAATATGGATTTGAAGTAGTTAAATTTAATGAAATTGCCGATTTTTATATAATAAATACTTGTTCAGTAACTGGAAAAAGTGATAATAATTCAAGATACTACATAAGACAAGCAAAAAGAAGAAATCCTGCTGCTAGAATTATCGTTACAGGATGCTATGCGCAAGTTGCGGCAGAGGAAATAAGACAATTAGAAGATGTGAATTTAATTATAGGTAATACTGAAAAGCAGAACTTGGTAGAATTACTAAATAATAACGAATTATTTGATGATTCTGAACCACAAATACTAGTTTCAGATATTATGCAGGAAAAAGAATTTAAAGATAAAAAGGTTTTATCAGCATCAGGCAGGACAAGAGCAAATATTAAAATTCAGGATGGTTGTAATTTCAGATGTTCTTACTGTATAGTCCCTTATGCAAGAGGTAATAGTAGAAGTAACAATCTTAATGATATTCTTGAGCAGGTTGAATTAATAACAGGACAAGGATTTCAGGAATTGGTTCTGTCAGGAATTCATCTTGGTCAATGGGGACTTGATTTAAAGCCTAAAAGTTCATTAGCTAATCTTATAAAAGAAATAGAGCAGGTTGAAGGGCTAAAAAGATTCCGCCTTAGTTCTATTGATCCTATTGAATTTACTGATGATTTAATAGAAACATTGATTAATTCAAAGAAATTTTGCCGTCACTTGCATATTTCTCTGCAAAGTGGAAATAATGAAATTTTAAAACTTATGCGCAGACGTTATAGCGTTGAATATTATAGTGATTTAATAAATAATTTGACCAAAAATATTCCAAATCTGGCAATAGGTAGTGATATTATAGTTGGATTTCCGGGAGAAACAGATGAGTTTTTTAATGATACTTATAAAAATCTGGAAAATCTACCTATTAGCTATATTCATGTTTTTACATATTCCAAAAGAAAAGGGACACCAGCAGCTGAAATGGAGAATCAAATTCCACAGGGAATAAAGAAAATCAGAAATAATATGTTGACTGAACTTGCAGCAGGAAAAAACCTGGAATTCAGGAAAAGTCAGCTTAATCAGGAATTAGAAGTACTTATTGAGCTGACACGTGATAAAAAAACAGGTTTATTGAAAGGCCGAAGTGATAATTATATACCTGTTTTGATTAATGGCAAGGATGATCTAAAGAACAAATTGATAAAGATAGTAATTACTGAAATAGACCAGGTTACTACAAAAGGAGAAATTTTAATATAAAATTTCTCCTTTTGAGTTAAGTCTTAAATAATTATCTTCTTATTCTTTCCTAATGCAGCGAACATAGAAATAAGGAGTAGCGCCAGTCATGACTTGCGAGCTTTGTTCGCCGTTACTTGAGTGTTGTGCCCATATATTGGTGTTACTCCCATCTTCTCGTGATGAGGACCAGTAATAATAACCATCAACATTTACAAAACCACCTATATCATCTCTGCTTTGCATAACTACGTTTAATTCATTTTTTGCCGGTAAGTACCAATCATTATGACCATATGCATTAATTGTATTAAGTTGCTGACAGGCTAATGCAGCCTGATGTGGTGGCGACTGATCAGGGCTTCCATCTATAGCGTTTATAAGGGTCGCAGTATTAGTTGCGCCATCGTCTAGACTGACAGCGTCTATATCAGTCCAGTGCCCGTCTACACAGTCATTCCAGCAAGTAGAACTGGCATCATTTGGTGTAGTAAATATATTGGATCCTGAATATGTTCCTGCAAATATTGTACCATCTTCACAAGAATCACCCGGGTTACTTGTACACCCACCAGAAGTTATTTTCATAGCACAGGCAGTTGATTCAGCGTAACTGTCACAAACAGTGTTAATCTCATCAACCAAAGTGGTCATATTCCAGCTGTAATAATTACCACCTTTTGTTTGAATTATTGATTTGCCCGAATTTACATCAGCTAAGGGAAGATTTAAGTAATAGCGAAGAGTATATTTGGGGTCTGGATCGGTGCAATTCGTTGAGTTACTAAAACATCTGGATAAGAAGTAATTACAAGCATCTTCTCCACCTTGGTCACAAGAAGCTCTTAGGATTTTCAAGGCGGCTGTTTTTTGATTAGCTGTACCAGCTCCATCAGCATATGTTATTAGAGTATTGCAATCGCCTCCTTCACCTGTCTCGCATCCATGATAAGCTGCATAACAATTGCCACTAGAAGGAAGTGGGAGTGTAATATTGCCTGTAGTTGCATTGAAAATAATATCTGCAGCGCCATTAAGTATGCAGTTTATTGCATTTTCAGAAACACCTATAGGTTTTTTCTTGGTAATAATTGGTATAGTAGCAGCTAATGCTACACTTACTAATAGTAAAATAACTAGAGTTTCAGCAAGGCTAAAACCATTTTTATGCTTTTTTATAAATCGCATAAGCTACTTGCTCCTAAATCATAGAATTTTTCTATAATAAAAAACAGCTTATAAAATGCCTAATTAAAGTATTAGACATATTTTAAACTAAGTCAATCCTTGTTAAAAATTTATATTCAATTTTTTTGTAAGATCAATTACCTAACTTAAGTTAGTGACAAATGCTTTTGAAACAGGCAGACTTAATTTATAGTTATCTGGTTATAGCACTACTAATTTCTTTATATAATTTTTGGGTAATAGTAAAAATTAAAGTGATAAATTTTTCCAGAGTCATAATCCAGCTAATCGTCGCACTGTCATTGCGAGCACCGTAGGTGTGCGGCAATCCAAATAATATTATACTATCTTTTTTTGGATTGCTTCGTCACTTCATTGCATTTCATTCCTCGCAATGACACTAGGAAAATTTGATTTCTGAATATGTTCTATATCACTTATTTTTATACCTCTACCAATTTTTGTCCTTGATAATATAAAAATTTTTGCAATAGTTTTATTAATATCATATAATATTATGGGTTATAAATACTTAGAGAGTGAGAATTAATAATGGATTTGGATAGAATTATGAGCTACGTTCCTATGGTTATTGAGCAATCGAGCCGTGGTGAGCGTTCATTTGATATATTTTCAAGGCTTTTAAGAGAAAGAATAGTTTTTCTTGGTACAGAAATAGATGATCAGATTTCTAATATTGTTGTAGCTCAATTATTACTATTGGATGCTGAAAATCCTGAGAAGGATATAATAATGTACATTAATAGTCCTGGTGGGGTTATAACTTCAGGAATGGCTATCTATGATACTATGCAGCATGTGAGGGCTGATGTAAGCACTATATGTGTTGGCGAAGCCGCAAGCATGGGTGCTTTCCTGTTGGCATCAGGCACTCCCGGCAAGCGTATGGCATTACCTAATGCAAGAATTATGATTCACCAACCATCAGGCGGTGCAAGGGGTCAGGCTTCTGATATTATGATTGAAGCTGCTGAAATTGCCAGAATTAAAAAGCAAATGAATGAATTGATGGCTAAGCATACAGGTCAGTCTTACAAGAAAATTGAGCAGGATTCAGACAGAGATTTCTATATGGGACCAGATGAAGCAAAAGAATATGGGCTTATTGATAAAATAATTGCAAAGCAAGAAAAAACAGAATCTAATTCTAAAGAAATTTAAATTGAATAAAGCTATAAATAAAAATCCTGCTTATGTAGCAGGATTTTTATTTTAATTTTTTGAGAAGATTCTTAGAATTTTGCTTAATAATCCATCGTCTTCCTCTCCATTTATTTTAGATTCAAGTTTTTCAATTCTAGATTTTGCTTCATCAGATTTTGCGGAAAGCCCTGCTGTATCTAGATATTTGTTGTAATTTTGAAGTGCTAAATCATAATTTTTTGCTTGTTCATAAGCCTCTGCAAGAGTAAAATATTCCTCTTTGCAGTTTGGATTTATCTTTAAAATTTCGTTATAAATTTCTATAGTTTGCTGATAGTCTTTCTTTTTGAAGTATATCTCGCCGATTTTCTTAAGCGCAGTGATGTTTTCTTTATCAATACTATATATTCTTTGGTAATATTCAGCTGCAATGTATTCTTCAGAAATATCTTCATATAATTTAGCTAATTTTAAGGCTATTTCTATGTTTTTGGGGTCATGTTCAAGTGCCCAATTAAATTCGTCAATAGCAAGCTGCTTTTCTCCTTTTAAATCGTGATAAATTCCAAAGTTATAGTGTGATTCAAAAGGTTTTTTCATAATTTCATAAATTTCAGCAACTTTTCTGTATCCAAAAGGGCTTTTAGGAATAAATTCTTTTATTTTTTCAGCATATTCAAGAGCTTTTTGATAATCTTTTTTAAGGCTATGGAAGTCTGCAAGTACTCCGATTGCTTCAATATTTTTAGGATCTTTTTCCAGCACTAAGTTTAAATTTTCCTCTGCTTCTGAATCCATCTTAAGTGCAATGTGAGCTTTTGCTAAACCAACATAATGGGAAAGTTTATCAGGCTCCAGTTTTATAAGATTTTCAATAGTTTTCAATGCTTTTTCATGTTTATCAATTTCGAAGTATAAGTCTGCTAATTCATTAAGTATATTCTCATCGTTTGGTCGAATTTCAAGTGCTTTTTCTAATGCTTCGCTTGCAGCTTCAGCGTTGTCTAGCTTAATGTATGTTTCTGCAAGTTTTCTATAGACATTATAATTTTGATTGTCTTTCTCTAAAATAGCCAGAAATTCATCTACAGCTTGCAGATAATTCTCTTTTTTAATCAGTATATCTGCAATTGCAAGTCTTATTTTAACTGCATCCTGTTTATTTTCGGTTTCGGATAAAGCTTTTTTATAAGCTGAAACGGCCTGAGATAATAATCCTTCTAATTCATTAATCCTTGCTTTTGTTAAGTTATATAGCCAGCTGTTATTTTCTTCCTCATAAAGTTCCATCAATTGGGTCAAAGCGACTATATCATCAGGATTTAACAATAGTAACAGTTTATAAAAATGAATTGCTTCTTGTCTATTTCCTAAAATTCTGTACACATGAGCAATTCTTTCGCAAAGATTGCTGTCTTGTGGAGCGGCTTTATAACATTCGATGTATATGAAAAGAGCTTTATCATATTGATCTGCGCTTTCATATAATTGTCCAAGCTTATATGACAAATCAAATGTAGGTTGTTGCTGAACGACTTTCTCAAAGCATTCAACAGCTCTGGCAAACTCTTCATCAAATTCGCTTAGTTGTCCAAGAACGAAATTTGCATCTAAATGATCAGGTTTTAGCTTTATTACTTCTTCAAGAGTTATTTTAGCGGCTTTATAATCTTGATTGTCTAGATATTTTCTAGCTAACTCCATTCTTACATCGATATTATCGGGTTCGTTATTAACTTTTTCTACAAGTTCTAAAAGCTTATTCATAAATTTTTTCCTGCTCAAGTTTCAACTATTTTACTGTATTTATGATACATCAAAATGAACAAATGATTTTAATCCAGTATGGTTAGTTATGTAGACTAATCGAGAATCTTGTAATTTTCGTTAGCTTATCATTTAATTGTTAGGCATTTCACCTTTTTGTGCTTCATCTATTATTCTTTTGATTCTATTTTGAAGTGATTCTACTTCACTTTCTTTATAATGCTTTTGGTTCCAGTCATGTAACATATTAGCAAATTCTGCTCCTGATATATTTTTATTAGGATTGTTTTTACAGGAATTTGCATATTCCTCAATGAAGTCTTTATTTGATTCGATTATTAGCTTAGCTACTTTAGCTGCTGTAGTTGTTATTATTTTAATATCTTTAGCTACGGCATCTTTAGCTGCTTCTTTGGCAAATGGATTAGCATCCGTAGCTAATATTGAGGTGTTCGGTCCCAGCCCGTATTTTGTCACAGCTTCTGTAACATAGTTTGTAGCATTTTCTAGATCTGAAGATACTCCGGCAAGATTTGATCCGTATTTCATTTTTT
>MFRQ01000121.1 GCA_001784615.1 Candidatus Melainabacteria bacterium RIFOXYA2_FULL_32_9 | reverse complement strand
GCCAGAGGCACAAACATATTATCAATGATTTTGTATATTAAAGAAAGATTGTTGACAATGTCACTGTGGCTTAGCCACCTCGCAATGACAGGGATTGCTTTTAGCATATTATTTACAAATCTTACCACTAGCGACTCAGTTAATCAGCAATTCGGGTATAATTAATAAATTTTTTTGATTAAACAGGAAAGGGTATAATATAAATGATGCAGCAAATTATGCGCCAATATTAAATTTCATTCTCAGTAATTATAGATTTTTAAGGATCATATATGCAAATCCTAATCTTGCTTTTTTGTTTATTAATGGGATGTCCAATAAGTTCTGGAGGATATATTATTTCCGTCGCTGATGAAATTGCTTCGCATTTCATAGGCTCCTCCAGTAACATACCCTCCAGCAATAATTATCATAATTTGGGGGACAGAGTACTAGGAATCTTTCCTTCATTAGCCCAGACCGAATCATCTCAATTTAAGCAGAAAAAATTAAAGTCGACAAATCAAACTAAAAAAGCTAATAACCCTAAACAAATTATTTTAAGTACTAAAGATAACGTTAAAATTGCGGTAAATCATTATGATTCAAACAAGAGAGACTCTGTTTTAATAGTTTGTCCCGGCTGGTACATGTGTAAGGATTCATATGTGTTTAAAAATATGTCTGAAGACTTATTTAAAAACACTGACATTATCTCAATGGACTTTAGAGGACATTGTAAAAGCTCAGGCTCTTTTACTTTTACAGCCAGAGAAGTTAATGACTTAAAAGCTGTTGTTGATTATGCAAAATCAAGATATTCTAATGTGTCATTAATGGGATTTTCACTGGGAGGAGCAACTTCAATAATTTATACAGCTAAGTATAAAGATATAAATAGTGTAATAGTCGTAAGTGCACCATCAGATTTTGACAAAATTGAGCATCATAGTTTCAAAAAAGAGGCATATATGCAAACTTTTGAGAAATTTGAATTATGGCGAGCTATGTCAATCAGACCCGGTAACATTTTTCTAAATAAGACAAAGCCTGTTGATGTTATCCAGGATATTTCTCCAACGCCCATTTTATTCATTACAGGTACAAAAGACCCTACTGTCTATGAATGGCATACAGATACATTATATAAGAAAGCAGGAAGTCCCAAAGCAATTGAAAAGTTTAAAGATAATTTTCATGCCGAAGATTTATATTTACAATCTCACGATAGATTTATAAAAACCTGTACTGATTGGCTAAATGCAACTTTTAAATAAAAAGCTGCTTATAAAATGTTATCCATAATTAATATTTGCAAATTAAATTAGTATAATGATTAAATATAAATAACAAATTCTAATAATTAAAATAATGCTAGATAAAGAATGTATGAATATTGATACTGTTCAAGAAAAACTCAATACAGTTATTCAATACCAGCAAGCCGGAAAGCTGCAGGAAGCAGAAGTTATTTGTAATGAATTACTCAAAAATAACTCTGAAAATGATGTGGCATTTTATCTTTTAGGCTTAATTTCATATCAAAATAGCAAACCTGATCTGGCTATTGAATATATTAAAAAAGCTATAACCATAAATCCTGATGAATATTATTTTAAAGATCTCGGAAATATATATTTTGATTGCAATAAGCTGGATGAATCCATAATATGTTATGAAAAATTTATAAACCTAAATCGAGATGATGCTGAGGTATATCTCAATCTTGGCAAGGCATTTTCCTTAAAAAACAGAATTGATGAAGCAATTCATTGCTATAAAAAAGTTTTAGAATTAGAACCCAGTTTTACCGGCATATATTTTGATTTAGGGTTAGCTTATCAAAACAAACGTGAATTTAATGAAGCCATTAGATGTTACCAGTTATCACTTAACTATGAACGTAACTCTATAGCAGCACACTATAACCTTGGGTTATCCTACTATGAACTGCATAAACTTGATGATGCAGTAAGCTACTTCAAAAAAACACTGGAATTAACCCCCAATTATATCGATGTATATTATAGTTTAGGTCACACATATTACTGTATAGGTGATTTAAATAATACTATAAACTCATATAAGATGGCTATAAAACTGGATCCCTGCCACAAGAAATCTTATGTAATGTTGGGAATGGCTCTTTATGATATCGGTGAAATAGAAGAATCCATCAAATATTATCAAAAAGTTCTTGAAATAGACCCCGATTATCTGGAAGCGTATGTTTGTCTATCTCAAGCCTTATTACTAAAAGGAGATTTTGAGAAAGGATGGGAATATTTTGAAAAAAGACTTTATATTCCAAGAAAAGAATTAAGATTTTCTACGTTATCAAAACCTGCCTGGGATGGTAGTACAATTGATAATAAGACTATATATATTTATTACGAACAAGGATTTGGCGATACAATACAATTCGCCAGATACCTTCCACTTTTACAGCAAAAATGCTCAAAAATAATATTTAGACCCCAAATAGAACTTGAAACATTATTCGAACAGAATAATTTGGGGTATAAAATTATTAATAATTCGG
Organism: Candidatus Melainabacteria bacterium RIFOXYA2_FULL_32_9; assembly: GCA_001784615.1. Taxonomy (NCBI): domain Bacteria; kingdom Bacillati; phylum Candidatus Melainabacteria; species Candidatus Melainabacteria bacterium RIFOXYA2_FULL_32_9. The sequence goes on along the minus strand of MFRQ01000121.1, from coordinate 3,652 downwards.
TATTAGATAACAATCTTGAATACGATGTTCATGCCTCTTTGATGAGTTTAGCCTATTTATTTAAAACCAAAATAGATAATATCCCGTTTAGTGAAGGTTATCTAAAGGCTGATCCTCAAAAAGTCGCTTTCTATAAGGAAAATTACTTTAACAATAAAGACTTCAAAATAGGGCTGGTATGGCAAGCAAAAAATATTTTTTATAGAGATTTAATAAGGTCAATTTCTGATATAAATATTTTTAAAGATGTCACACACATTCCTGGAGTAAAAATCTACTCTCTTCAAAAAGGTAATGGCGAAAAGCAGCTTGATAATTTAGCTAACGAGATGGAAATAATCAATCTTGGAAAAACATTCAAAGACTTTTCGGATACGGCTGCTGTCATAGAAAATATGGATTTGATAATCACTATTGATACTTCAGTAGCCCACTTATCAGGTGCTCTTGGTAAACCAGCATGGGTATTGTTACCATATGTAAGTGAATTCAGATGGCTTATGGATAGAGAAGATACACCCTGGTATAAAAACATGCGATTATTTAGACAAAATATTTCTGGCAATTGGGATTATGTAATTAGTAATGTAGCCAATTCGCTTAAAACAAAATTATCCTGACTAGCAATCCAGTTAAACATAAAATAATACCAATAATCGATAATTTATATATTTTTATAACCTTGCTTTCTATGCATTCCATACATAAAAAGTTCTACTTAAAATGAATGATTATTTTTTAAGCAAGAAATAATAAAATTACTCTAGGTAACTTATGCTTATAATTAACTATAAAAAATATATCAAAGAGTAAAGTACTGTTAGAAGGAAAAATATAATGAAATTACACTGGCAAATTCTAGTCGCATTGGGCTTAGGAGTAAAAAGAAACTGGCACATATTTTTTGCTTTAATAGCTGGTATTACCGTTGGTCTGTTATTTCCGATAGAAGGCGGTAATAAAACGATTTTTCACGAAGTTTTAGCATTTGTAGGGCAGGCATTTATTAATTTAATTCAAATGGTTGTAATCCCTTTAATTGTTAGTGCAATTATCGTTGGAATTGCAAGTCTGGGTGATAATAAACAAATTGGTAAAATCGGAACCCGAATGGTTTTATACTATATGATAATTGCTGTTATAGCTGTAGGCATTGGAGCTGGATTATCATTAGCATTTAAACCAGGTAAAAATGTTGAAGCAACTATAAATCAACAACAAGCTGAGGCAGTCAGAGTACAAGTAGCACATATTCAAACTGATAAAGCCAGCTTATCTCAAATGTACTTAAATATGATCCCTAAAAATCCTATAGAATCACTAGCAAAAGCAGAATTAGTACCAATCATAATATTTGTAATGATATTCGGATCAGCTCTTGCTATGATAGGAGATCTTAGCAGGCCTGTAGTGGCATTCTTTGAATCCATATTTGCTGCAACAATGCGTGTTACTGACTGGATAATGGTACTTGCAACTCCTGGTATATTTGCCCTTACAGCATTTACTGTTGCAAAATCGGGGCTAATAATATTTCATGAACTTGCACCATTCATACTTACAGTAATACTCGGTCTTGGTATTCAATTATTTATAACTTATCCATTATTATTAAAAGTTTTGGGTAAAATTAGCTTTGCAAACTTATATAAAGCTATAGCAGAAGCAATGATGGTTGCATTTGGTACAGCAAGCAGCTCCGCTACATTGCCTGTCACAATTGCCTGTTGCGAAAGAAGAGCCGGAATTTCCAGCAAAATTTGCAGCTTTGTCCTGCCTCTTGGAATTACAATGAGTAAAGACGGAACTGCAATATTCCAGACCATTTCAATAATATTTCTAGCCCATGCTTACGGTGTCGTGTTAGAACCACTGACAATTATCCAAATTTGCTTCCTGGCAATAATGGCATCAAGCGCTACAGCTGGTATTCCTAGTGCAGGTTTAATAACAATGACAATAATTTTAAATGGTCTGGGATTGACACCTGAGCAGGTTATTCAAGGTTTCGCACTATTATTTGCTGTTGATCGTTTCTTAGATATGTTCAGAACCTTAGTAAACGTTACAAGTGAAACTGTTATAGCATCAATTATTGCTTCAAAAGAAGGCGAACTTGATTACGATTTACTTGGAAATCAAGAAGTCTGGAAAGAAGTAGTCTAAATATTCCACAATATATAAACCTTTCAGAAAAACACTTGAATTATAATTCAAGTGTTTTTTATCATTAATAGATAAACTAATAGAAAAAGTTTCGTATTAACTTATATTAAATCTTTCCTGTTTTATAAAATTTAAGCTAAAATTAATCTTGAATATTCTTTGTGGAGGAAAATCCAGTGTTTGCTCAAGACGAGCCAAAGATACAGCTTGCAAAAGTTACTTCTTTTAACCGTTATTTATATGCAATATTAATAATTCACTTTTTAATATATACAGTTCAAATAAATTTTAGAGAAAACATAACAACAGATATTTTAATTGCCTCTTGTTGGATATTTCTTGGTATCCACGCATTTGTAAATGAAACAACAAGGCAAGTAATCAAGAAATCAATAATAGCAACACCAGAAGTGTGCCACGTATTAGCAAAATTAAATTCCATATTAACTGTGATATTAATATCAGTAGCCACTTTTTTTACAGGTAATGTTGGGCTCATATTTTTATATCTGATTCCGGTATTCAACAGCTTATTTTCTGCATATAAAAAATTCTCTAGAATATTACTGGGTATTGGCATGGTGCTATTATTAGCAGCAGAGTTAAGCGGTTGGCTAAGAAGCGATCTTTTAGTGGAAAATAAAAATATTATATTCTCTATGACTCTTACTTATTTAAGTGTTATAGGCTTATTAAGCTATCTTGGAATTATTCTTTCAAGTCAGGTCAAACATCATAGCGATAATGCAAATATGCTCCATAACTTAGCTACTACCGACGCACTTACAGGGCTTTTAAACAGAAGAGAATTTAATAGAAGAATCGCTGAAGAGATTGCAAGAGCTAAAAGACATAAGTCATCTTTAAGTCTTGCCTTGTTTGATATAGATTATTTCAAGAAAATAAATGACACTTATGGCCATAATGTAGGCGATGTGATTCTTAAAGAGCTTGGCGAACTGTTCTCTGTAAATACCAGGAGCTGCGATATAGCTGCTCGTTATGGAGGTGAAGAATTCGCGTTAATTTTGCCTGAAACAACTCTGAATGAAGCCTATGAATTACTTGAAAGATTAAGAATAATGGTGGAACAGCAATACTTTTACCTATCGTACTCTCCTATTCAGATAACAATAAGTGTAGGTGTTGCTCAATGTGATTTTATGGATTCCTGCGCAGCAGACTTATGCGAAAGAGCTGACAAAGCCTTGTATCAAGCTAAAAGAAACGGCAGAAATCGTGTGGAATATGCTGCTCTTGGCATGCCAAAGCTCGATTTATCAAGAATTTTAGTAAACCAAACTAATCAGACAAATCAAACAGAAGTAATCAGCAAAGTTTAATATTTTTTGTATTAAGATTTAGGGTCTTTTAGGACTTTGCCGTAATGCCCGACAGCATTGCCGCAATTACACATAATCATGCCTTTTGATTTAATGTCATCTTCACAGATAACAATATATTGATCACATAAAGTGCAGTAAAT
>MFRQ01000120.1 GCA_001784615.1 Candidatus Melainabacteria bacterium RIFOXYA2_FULL_32_9 | reverse complement strand
GCCAAGAAAAACAGGAATAGGTTTAATTAAGTGGCTCTTGGAGCTAAATAGCAGTGTTAAACAGTCTATAAGTCATCTTATACATACCAAACCTGATGTAATATTTGGAACTGGAGGGTATGTAAGCGGTCCTGTGCTTTTAGCTGCCGTTATACTGAGAATCCCTTTTGTTATTCATGATTCAGATGCTCATCCTGGGGTTGTAAGCAAGTTTATGGCCCTCTGGGCAAAAGCCGTTTCTGTTGCATTTGAACAGGCTAAAGATTACCTTAAATCGAAAAATATAGTGGTAAATGGTAATCCTATAAGGGCAAATTTTAGTACAGCATCTAAAGACATTGCATATACTAATTTGAATTTACATTCTGATAAAAAAACTATTCTAGTTATGGGAGGCTCTCAGGGAGCTAAAACCATAAATAACGCAATGTTAGAAGTTGCTCCAAGATTAATAAAAGAGTATGGGTTTCAGGTTATTCATCAGACTGGAAGAAAAAACTTTGAGGAATATCAAGAAAAAATCAGTGAAGTATGGCCTGAATATTGTAATTATTCTGAATATATCTTGAGACCATACTTTGATGAAATGGCTTTTCCACTTGCTGCTGCTGATCTTGCTGTTTCAAGATCCGGATCATTAAGTTTGTCAGAGTTAAATTTAAGCGGACTACCGGCGATTTTAATTCCATATCCATATGCAGCAGCTGATCATCAGAAATTCAATGCAATTGCTATGGAAAAAGCAGGTGCAGCTATTTGGCTTGAGGATTCAAAATGCAATTCTGATACTCTAATAAGCTTGATTTTAGAACTCGTACAGGATACTGATAGACTTAAAAGTATGCAGGAAGCAAATAAATGTCTAGCTAAACCTTATGCTACGGACAATATTGTAAAAATCTTAAAAGATATAGCAAAGCATTAGAGTTCTTTAAACATTTGCATCATAATTTTTTAAAGCATCTTGTACTAAAGAGATTGTTTTTTCTCTTGCTGCTTTTGGATATATGACTTCACAATAGTCTCCATACTTTAATAATCTCTGTAACAACATATTTCTGTCATCAACATATGCAGCAATTGTAATTGTTCCTGCTTCCGGATCTGTTCCTGCTATTTTTTCATCCTCATAAGGTCTATAGCCTTTGGCTAATCTTCCTTTAAGTTTAAAAATTATGGGTGATAAGACATAATTGTATCTGGATTTTACCGGTAATTGTTTTATTTCTTGAATATTATTTAAATGAAGTAATTGTTTTTCACCGGTAATAGAATTATAACCTGATATGAAAACATCTTTTGAGTCGTATTTAATAGATTTTGGCTCCAGGATTATTTGCTTTTCTTCATCACCAATAGGAAATTTATATTTAACAATAACTCTTTGATCTTCAACACAATATTGTTCAAACTTCTGAATTAATGATGTATATTGTGAATATTTCAAGGATAATTGCTGTAATTCATTAGTTTGAGCTTTTCTAATACTGTTTAATAGGGTTATTTGCTCTTCAGACAGATATCTTGATAACTTTTTCACCAGACTACGGAAGCTTTTTTGCAACCTTTCTTGATATAGACTTGATACATATCCTTCTAATATGATTAAGGTTCTAATGTCTTGCTCATTTAATCGCATAGTAAGTGGTGCTTTAACTAACTTATATGTATGATTATTAGCAGGATTTGGCTTCGAAACGTTATATCCTGCTGATCTTAATGTATATATGTATTTCAAAATAACTTCTTTTGAAAATGTCCTAGCAATGTTTGGGTCATTTGAAAAAGTATTATTAAGATAATCAATGCTACAGTCATTTGTATTAAGTAACTGCATTAAAAATAGCACTCTATAAGCTGTTGAGCTAATTTTTGTCTTTTTACCCATCTAGCACCGTTAGTTTACAATATCTGTATGTTTGTAGCTGTTATATATTGATTTTAACTTAGTCACTATCTCTTTTCTTATATTTTCAGGAGACATAACTGTGCAGTCGCTCCCATAAGCTAATGCACGCTGTATAAACTTAAATTTATTCTGAATTTTTGCTTCAACTATTATTTCTTTATCACTTTTTTCAATAATTGATTCATCTTCATTAGGAGTAAACATTAATGCCTGAAATCCTGTTAGTTTATATCTAACACAGTATACTTGGGGTGTATATCTGCTATTTTTAATATTTATAGCATTAATCTCTTTTATTCTATCAACTCTTAAATATATTATCTCATCTTGTGCCAGACTACCCCATAAGTAAAAGGCCCCATTTTCATAGCTGAGCTTATCCGCTGTTATTTCAATCGTTTTTTCTCCGGTTTCTGGAGATAAGTAATTTACCATTAAGGTTCTTTTTTTACTGCAATATTTTTCAAGAAGGGAAATTAATTGTGTTTTATGAGTAATTTCAATATCTCTTAAACAATCTTTCATTGTCTGAGTAAACTTCTTTTTATCTTCAGGGTCAAGATATTCCAGTATTGCATTATATAAATTATCTACATTAATCATTAATCTCCAGTCATCGAGAGTTGATATATATTTTCGTATTTCGACAAGGGTAAATATTTCCTCATCATCAAGTTTTAGCTTAAATGGATGTGATTTGAGGGCATACTTATAATCGTTATTCTTTGACGGTCTTGAAATTGTGCATCCTAAAGCCCTTAGAGTATTTATATAAATACAAATCGTGTCTTGAGAAAGTGATCTTGCACCAATAATATCTTGTTGAAGCCTCTCATTGATTTCTTTATCACTATAAGGCGCTTCAACAAGCATATTAAATATTGAGATAATTCTATAAGCAGTAACGCTTATAGAATCCCAACACTTGAGATCATTCTTATCTAACTTTAATGTCATATAAGTTAAGTTAACCCAACAACAAATCCGGATTTTGTCATAAACCTAAGTATATTACATATTTAGTTTTTGAAATTCTACATATTTTCCGTTTTATATGTTTTTGAATAAATTTACAAAAATTTACAATTGGCCGAAAGTCAGACTGGGTTTTTCTAATTAATAACTTATTTATGTTTTAAAATACAATAACAAGCTTATGCTTTTATCAATGATTCTTTTGATTATAAAAAAGCTTAAATAAGAAAATATAAAGTAAAAAATGTATATTTTTTTAAATCTACCTAGTAAAATATAGATAATAATATTTTTAAGTAAGTAATTTTTCAGGGAGATAAAAGTGTTAGGCTACATATGGTTATTTTTTATAGCTACAGCAGTAATATTGGGTGGTATAAACGGAAAGATTGGTGATGTAACTCAGGCTGCTATGGACTCATCTAAATTGGCCGTTGATATATCAATATCTTTAATTGGTGTAATGTCTTTGTGGCTTGGGATTATGAAATTGGCTGAAGCATCAGGGCTTATTAATTTTGTATCAAAGCTAATAAAACCTATTACTAAGAGACTTTTTCCTGATATTCCCCCCGATCATCCTGCAATTGGCAATATAGCCATGAATTTCTCAGCAAATGCACTGGGATTGACAAATGCTGCAACTCCTATAGGGATAAAGGCAATGAAAGAGCTGCAAAAACTTAATGCTAATAAGGGGACAGCAACTAATGCTATGTGTACTTTTTTGGCAATTAATACAGCCGGATTCCAGCTTGTACCGGCATCAATTATTGCTGTATTATTAGCTGCCGGTTCAAAAAATCCTACTATTATCATTGGTCCAACACTTTTTGCAACAAGTGTTGCATTAATTACAGCAATAACTATTGTAAAAATTCTTGAAAAAGCTCCTTGTTTTCAAGTAAAGCCCTCTCTGGAATCGGTTAGTTCCTGCTTTAGTGAAAAAACAGAAGGTGAGGCAGAATAATGAAAGAGATAATGGGGCTTTTATCAGCATGGGCTATACCATTGATGTTGTTACTTATTCCTTTATGGGCAGTTTATAGAAAAGTGCCTCTTTATGAAACATTTATAGATGGAGCTAAAGAAGGTTTTTCTGTCGGGGTTAAAATAATTCCTTATCTTGTAGCAATTCTTGTAGCTATTGGTATGTTTAGGGCTTCTGGGGCTATTGATATCATTGCTCAGGTATTTAGTCCTGCTCTGGGTTTGATAGGCATGCCAGCAGATATATTGCCTCTTGCAATAATCAGACCACTTTCCGGCAGTGGCGCCTTGGGAATAATGACAGAAATTGCTAATCAATATGGTGGTGATGCTTATATATCAAGGCTTGCTGCTGTTATGGTTGGAAGCTCTGAAACCACATTTTATGTCTTGGCCGTATATTTTGGTTCTGTTGGTATTAAAAATTTCAGACATGCCGTTGCAGCAGGGCTTATTGCAGATATAGCCGGCATGCTTGCAGCTTTGTTTATATGTCAATTAGTATTCTAGTACTCAACCATACAAAATTTGAAAGGTAAAAATATTATTTTAGGGAGGTATGTTTTCGGTGACATAGTCACTTTTATCAGTTATCAATTCTTCCAATAATATCACTTAAAATTATTTCAACGAGGATCAGCGACGGAGAAAATTTACCTCCCTAAAATGTCTTCATAACTTTTGAAACAGAGTACTAATATTATAACTATAGTCAAAGTTATTAAATAGCTAAATAAAATGATTATTAGAGATTATTGATGCTTTTTCCTGAGATCTTCAATAATATTTTCTATTTCCTGCCAATTCTTTTTGCCCTGTTCTTCGAAACCGCAACCGGGATTGTAAAAAGTTCTTTCGTGTGGAATAGGATACATGCGACATAATAATGGACGATCTTCGTGTATTAAGCAGGAATTATTTTCTCCTATAAACTTGCAATAAAAGAAACTGACATCGGAATCCTTGCCAAATCTTTCTAATACCCTGTCAATAAAGCCTACCCCAGCCTCTTCTGCTTCTTTTCTGGAATTGTAAGGTGCAAAGATTGATAAAAAATCTTTTGCTCCTTCTATTTGAGATGGATCTTCATCTGTACTTTCTGCTAATTTCTTAATTTCCTCGTAGGATAATCCACCTTTAAAAGTAGCTATTTTACAGCATTTACCACACATATTACATAAATATTGAGGGAGTTTTAATAATTCTTGCACTCTTTTAACAGCTTCAGACATTTTTATCTCCAAATTTACTAGTTAATCTTTTTGGCGTGAGGAGAATATTTTAAACTTAAGTTTATATCATTTTTTAATCTAATAATAAAGAAAAAGTTATGGTAATTATGCTGGTTTTACCAGAACATTGAGCCAAATTTCTCCCAGGGCTTAATTTTTTCTTCAATATTTTTTCTTAATTCTTCTACAGTCATTTCCTTGCCTGGAACTTTTCCATCTTTAGACAGGCTCTCAATCATATATAAATATTCTTTTACTGACCTAACCATTTTTTTATGTTTTTCTCTTTGCTCAAATTGCCATCCTTCAAAACCACAACCCGGAGGCATAACTGACCAACCATGATTTGGAGCTCTTCTACAGCAGTTAGGTCGGGTTTCATAGATTGAACATTTTCCGTCATCAGTTATATGAGGGCAATAGTAAAATGTTACTTTATTGATATCAAAATCCTTATCATCTTCCAAAATACTGAGAACCTGCTCCACTTGTTCTGGGACGATTTTTCGGGCTTCTTCAATACTGGAATACGGTTTGAATATTTCTATAAAAACTCGGGCCTCTTCTAGTCCCTTATCTGACATTTCTTTTAATTCATCGTATGTAAAACTTGTGGTTATTGACTTACAGCATCGTCCGCAGGTTTTACACAGATACTGAGGAAAAGCCTCTTTTGCTTGGCTCTGTTCATAATTATTGATTTCATTGTTGATGTTTATTTCATCGGGAGTATTAAAATCCATCTTAAACCTCAAAAAAGAGTTAAACTTTCAAATATACATTTCTATTATAAGTTATATAAGAATTATTGGCTCCACTGAATGTTTTAAAGTGTGTAAATCAAAATAAAAATATTTCATATCTGTAATATAACTTAATAGAAACAAAATATAGAGCAAGTTTTAGGAAAAAAATTTTTTATATAAATAGTGATCATTAAATCAGGTC
>MFRQ01000119.1 GCA_001784615.1 Candidatus Melainabacteria bacterium RIFOXYA2_FULL_32_9 | reverse complement strand
GCTTGACCCGGGATCTAACCACATTTCAACTCTAAGCTATAACTGTATAGATGCCGGAACAAGTCCGGCATGACATCAGTGAGTATTTTTTCTCCTTAATTTTGCAATATTTTATTATGATTTTTTATTATTAAGTCCTTCAATAATTCATCAGCTCGATTAATGGCTTCTTGTTTTGAGATATTCATATCTAACAGAGTATAAACAGACTTAAAATAGCTGCTTAAATCAATGTTTTCTTCTATTGAGCCAGCAATAGCTATACAAGGTTTTTCGTATTTTTTAGCCAGTTCTGCAACTCTAAAAGGAGCTTTGCCCCATAGGGTTTGTTGATCAATTCTTCCTTCTCCGGTTATAACAATATCGGATTCTTTTACTTTTTGCTCCAAGCCAATTAAGTCAGCTACAGTATCAAATCCGTTTATAATTTTTGCACCTAATATCTCAGCTAAGCCATATGATAATCCGCCTGCTGCACCGCTTCCTTCTTCATATCTTTTGTCTAAACCAAATTCTTGAGTGCATATATCAGCAAAATGAGATAAAAGGTTATCTAAAGTTTCAAGATCTTCCTGTTTTGCACCTTTTTGTTTAGCATAAGTAAAACTTGCGCCATTTTTTCCGGTTAATTGGTTTTTAACATCTGTAGCAACTAAAATTTGTGTGTTTTTTAATGCAGGATTTAATCCTGAAATATCAATCTTAAATAAGTTTTTAAACGATGATATGTCTTTACCTATTTCCTGATTATTGATATCAAGAAACTTAGCTCCAAGGGCTCTTAATGCACCAAATCCTGCATCATTTGTAGCGCTGCCTCCTACTCCTACAATAATTTTTTCGCATCCTTTATTTACTGCATCATTAATAAATTCGCCAATTCCATAAGTCGTAGTAATAAAAGGATTATATTCATTCTCTTTTAAGAGACTAAGTCCATTTGTCCTTGCTGATTCGATTATTGCTGCTGGATACTTATCTATCATTAACCAGCTTGATTCTATTATTCTACATAGAGGGTCATGTACTTTAATATGCATTAAACTGCCATCTTGAACCATATGGACAGCTTCAATAGTGCCATCTCCACCATCTGCAAGTGGGCAAACTATAGTAGTAATATCAGAACAAACTAACTTAAGCGCATTAGAAATAATATCAGCAGCTTTTACTGATGATAAAGAACCTTTAAAGTAATTTGGGGCAATTAGCACTTTCATAATTTGATAATATTAAAATATAAATATATTTTATTCCACTAAAGAAGCAAGTAAGTCAGAGTGATATTTTTGTAATACTTCTGTCAATTTATCCTGATCAATCATTGTATTAATTACAGCAAGTAAATTATTTGGAAGTTCATCCAGTAATTTAACTATCAGTTCAGGATTTAAAACCTGCATACTCTCTACAATTGAACTTTTTCCCAATCTTGATATGGGATCAATTAGAGAGTTTTTTGAAAATTCTAGAAATAGATCATTATTCATCTCGGTTAACTTGCTTACCACTTGCAATAATTCTTTATAAGGTAATGACCTCAATCCTTCAACCAAGGCTTCTTGCTTGCACTTGCCTAATTTCTTAATCATTTCATCAATAGTCATATTTTCAACAGGTTTGCCGGTGATTGATTCCAAAATTTGGGCAAGTAAATGTTTTGGCATAGACTTGATAACTTTCATCAAGTCACCATGTTGAATCTTAGTACTGCCCAAAAAGCCCATTAGTGCTTTCATTGGCATAAATGATAAAAGCTCATCTTTAGAATATACCTGGAATAAAATTTTTAATATTTCTTCTTTAGGTAAATCATAAATGTATTGCAAAAGTTTAGGCTTAGTAAAGAACTTAAGACCTAATACCATCTTACCCTTATCAAGCAGATAAAGCAGCTGAACCAGTTCACTATGATTTAATAAATTTAAAATAGATAATCGATTACGAGGAAGGTGCAGTTTAAGGGCTTTTATTATTGTATCTTGATCAAGGTCTTTATTCTTTACAAACTCAGGAGTACCTTTAGCCGCATGAGCTTCTGTATATGAATCTATACTTTCGTACGCATTTGTATTCGTACGCTTAGTATTTAATTCATAATACATAGTATTGAAAATTAACGATGTATCAAGTGTTATCATTCGTGCAGCCTTGCCCCAAATTCATACTCCTTACGTATTAGTTATCGAGATTTTAGGAGTTTTTCTTTAATGTTTTATACATAATTGTTACTGTTTGTAATAAAACAATAAAATTTTGTATGAGCTGAATTATTGCATTTAGTTAGTTTTGAGGATTAGTACTGTTTCAGGATCTATCCTGTTGTTAACATTGGTAAGATGCTGGATCAAGTCCGGCATGACAAAATAGCTTCATCCCTTATGATTTTTTCAAATATTTATCACTTATTTTTTCACTATCACCAAAGACATATCAGCAATAGAAAGCCATATTTACTATGTGTAATAAATAGTTAATGTTTACTAGACATGACAAGTTAAATCTTTATGGAATAAAATATGTTAACCGCAATTTTTAAAGCATAAAAATTAATTATGAATATTAAAAAAGTACAAAAATTTTATCTGTTATTTTTAAGCTTGATACTGGTTTTAATCACAAATCAGTTCTGCTTATCAATTGCACAAAATACTAAACAAGATAAAAATAACTTACAAAATGGACAAATCATACGTGAAGGCAATATTCTAATAATAAAAGTCCAATCACTACCGCCTGATACTTATAATGAACAAAGAAATAATGCTTTCATCCTGTTATATCCCTATTTAACTAGGGATATAGAAAAAGCCTCTATAATATGGCAAGAAGATGAGTTTTCTTTTGGCAAAGTATCATCTATAGCAAATGTTTACATCAAAGATTACCTAAATAAGAAAATAAATAGAAAGAAATTTATTGGATACTTCAATCTGCAATCAATTGAACCCGTATCAGTTCGAAAAAATCAAGTCAAAAAAATCGAAATTACTAAAGTCCCTGAAGAAATGTCCAGAATAGCCTCAGATTTACGAGAAAAAGCCAATTCATACAGATTTATAGGCAAGTACGATTCTGCAATAAGAATATATAATCAAGTTTTAGAATTAAATCCTTATGACACAATAACAATGTTCTGGATGGCTGAAATTTATAATGCAAAAGGAGATATCAAGCTGGCAGAAGAGTTTTATACAAAGGTCTTAAGCATAGATCCTGATTTTATAGCTGCTGATAATGCTCTTTACGAGTTAAAAAATCAAGCAAAATAGCATTTAAGAAGCAGTAATTTTTCAGCACTATTTAAAAAACTAGCCAGTTGGGCAATAAGGCGTGTAATGTAGTGATAGCTAGTTGTTCAAGAGGTCATTTTTGTTTTATACAAATTTATGCGTTAATTTCTAGTTATTAACTAGCAATTTTATTTTTCAGGTATGTTTAAAAAATTAGTTAAACTTTTAAATTTATCTTATTAAGGAGAATATATAATGATGAAAACTGTTTCTAATTCACTAGTCCCAACTTTTAAAGGAATTTACAAAGAAGAAATCCCAAATGATGTCAAACAAGAAGAAATTAAGCAAACATACGGCAGTGCTACAGCATCCGATCTCGATAATTTTAAAAAAGAGCTAAAAGAAATAGCAGAAAAGCAAGTGCCTAAAAAAGATACTGTTACTCTTCATCTTTTTAAAACTGATGACAGTGACTTAGAACCTCTTGGAGTTTGTGTTACATATAAAACTCCAAAACTTGCAGAAGGAATATCAGAAAGAGATATTCCTGAAGGAGAAGATGATCCTATTGATGATGGGCCTGAAAATCTTTATCGTAATAAAGAAGAAGGTAAAGTTGTTAGATTTACAGCGGCTTTAAACGGATTAAGCGAGATCTTATCAAATAAAAATCTTGTACTGGAGACGATTCAGAAATTAATCAAGCAAAGTAAGGATGCTGGCTCTGAAATGTAGCTAGCAGATAAATCAATTTATTTAAGCTATAATTCATCGGGAGTATTTTCACTCCCGATTTATTTATATTGAACTTATAAATTCAACTTAAAGTTTAATTCTAATCTTAAAAAAATCAGTTATAATTGTGTATTAAACTCAGAAAAGTCGCGCAGAATATTAGAGGAGCAAATAATATGGAAACAGCACAAAAAAAGTCCTTAAAAGGCACTAAAACAGAGCATAATTTAATGGCAGCTTTTGCCGGTGAGTCACAAGCTAGAAATCGCTATACTTACTATGCAAGTGCTGCTAAAAAAGAAGGATATGAACAAATCTCAGCTATTTTCCTTGAGACAGCTGACAATGAAAAAGAGCATGCTAAAAGATTTTTTAAATTTTTAGAAGGAAATGACGTTGAAATAAACGCAACTTATCCATCAAAATTTGGAAATACAATGGAAAACCTTAAAGCAGCAGCAGGTGGTGAGCATGAAGAATGGGAAATGCTTTATCCTGAATTCGCTAAAGTTGCAAAAGAAGAAGGATTTCCTGAAGTTGCAACTGCATTTTTAAAAATTGCAGAAGTAGAAAAACATCATGAACAGCGTTATTTAAAATTATTAGAAAACGTTGAAAATGGTACAGTATTCAAAAAAGATGTAGAAGTTGAATGGAAATGCAGAAACTGTGGCTATATTCATACAGGCAAAATAGCTCCAGAGCTTTGCCCTGCTTGTATACATCCAAAAGCATTTTATGAAGTTAACGTAGAGAATTATTAATTATTTATAAACAAATCAGGTAAAACTAATTTAAAAAGTTAGAATTTTATAAAATATAATAATGGAAATTATACAGAAATAAGGAGTAAAAAGATGGAAAAGTATAGATGCTTAGTTTGTAACTACGTTTATGACCCGGAAGCAGGTGAACCTGGTAACGGAATTGCACCTGGAACATCATTTAGTGAATTACCTGATGATTGGACATGTCCTCTTTGCGGAGCAGGTAAAGAAGAATTTGAAAAAGAGGACTAATTAACGAGGAAATCATTATGTCCGTAATAGTTCACAAGGTAAATGATAATGTTCATCTTCTGCGCTCAATTGATGCAAACAGAAAACTCTTTGATGAATTAATACCTTTACCTGATGGCACAAGTTATAACGCTTATCTTATTAAAGGCAGTGAAAAAACAGCTCTTATAGATACAACTTATCCTCCAAAAATCGAGTTTCTGACAAACAGGCTTAAAGAACTTGGAGTTGATAAATTAGATTACATTATCTCTAATCATGCCGAGCAGGATCATTCAGGGGCTATTCCAAAATTATTGGAGATTTACCCTGAAGCAAAAATCGTTACTAATGCAAAATGTAAAGCCTTAATTATGGAATTTTTGTTGGTAAGTGATGATAAATTTATTGTAGTAGGTGATAGAGAAACTCTTTCATTAGGTGATAAGACATTGGAATTCATTCTTGCCCCCTGGGTTCACTGGCCTGATACAATGTTCACTTATCTAAAAGAAGATAAAATCTTATTTAGCTGTGACTTTTTAGGCTCACACCTTGCTATAGATGATTTATTCATAACAGATGAGGATAATGTCTATAAGGCAGCAAAAAGATATTATGCTGAGATTATGATGCCATTTAGGGCGCATATTAAAAAGCATCTTGAAAAGATTGATACGCTTGAAGTTGATCTAATCATGCCAAGTCATGGCCCATCATATCAAAATCCAGATTTTATACTTAATGCATATAAAGATTGGGCTTCAGATAATGTAAAGAATGAAGTCGTCATAGCATATGTTTCAATGTATGAAAGTACTAGAATGATGGTAGATTACTTAAGTCAAATTCTTACAAGCAATAAAATCACAGTAAAAACTTTTGACTTGATTAAAACTGATATCGGTGAACTTGCTATGGATATTGTAGATGCTGCCACAATAGTAATTGCATCTCCCACAGTCCTTACAGGTGCACACCCTGTTGCAGCAAATGCTACTTATCTGGTTAATGCATTAAGGCCAAAAACAAAGTTTGCCTCTATAATCGGTTCTTTTGGCTGGGGAGGCAATATGGTCGAACAGCTTAAAGGCATGCTGGGTAATTTAAAAGTCGAACTCATTGAGCCTGTAATGATTAAAGGCCAACCCAAGGAAGCAGATTTTGCTTTACTGGATAGTCTGGCAAAAGAAATTATTAATAAACATGAGAACTCAAT
>MFRQ01000118.1:4829-6360 GCA_001784615.1 Candidatus Melainabacteria bacterium RIFOXYA2_FULL_32_9 | reverse complement strand
CCAACCGTCTTTTGAAATGAATAACTTGTCGGCTAATTCAGAAAAAGAATCCATTATTATAGCTTTGACATTATAATAGCCAAAAAAATTATTCTGACTTTGTTCCATTAAAGCTTGTATATCATCTCTTATAGTGTATGGCTTTAAGAAATTTGCTTTAACTGTATAGTTTTCATTTTTGCTACATTCTAATATATAGTCTATTCTTGATTTATGGTGATTTTTCACAGCAAATGTTTCGGTTTCTAACTTATTCAACACAAAATCACCAAAATGTGATGTTCTGGATAGAATGACAGGTTTTAAGTTACCTAATGGTTCATCTAAAATTTGTTCCGGTATTATTTTATTATCTAAACCCGTATATATGTTTAACCATTCCTTAAACGATAGTTCTTCCAAAGAATAAGGGGTATATTTGATCCAACGATGTTCTTTATTTGTATATTTGGGCCAACATAAATCTAAGCTTTCTTTATCAATTACACAAAAATGTTTTGAGTATGATTGCCAGCTATCTTGCAATGTAAAACTAAGATTCTTGCCTACTGCTTGTAAAAATTCACATGTAAAGTAAACCTCTACTAATTTACTTTTACAGTAATTCCTCAAGGAAGTTGTATAGAACGCATCGTTCTTATCAAAATTACGATTATCCTCTTTCACACTCCAAAATAGTAAAACATCATCAATATGTCCAAATAGGAACATATCAGAAAGCCCATAAAGTCTGTATTTAAAAGTATTTGCTGAACAAGTAATTAAACGTTGTTTCTGAACTTGAATCTCACTTGATAAAGGAAATATTTTCAAAAGATTAAACAAAAACTCTTTAATATTTGAAGCATACATTCTCTGATCAGTTCTTGCTTTTATTGCGTATTCACATCCAATCTCTTTTGCTTTTCTAATACCAGCTATTGAAGATTTAATCTGATAGTTTACATTAGAGATACCTGCAAACTCAGGGGGATCATTCAAAATAACTGTTGCTCCGGCTTCTTTTATTTTTTCAATATAATCAAGATTTTCTGTTTTCCAGGTTGATACAATAATTTCTGTATTTTCAAATGTTTTTTTATATAGTTTAACAGTTTCCAATGTGAAATTATCCTCTTTCATAAGAGGTCCTTGCATTACAAGTCCAAGTTTTGGTGAATTTTTGAGTATATCAGATTGAAATCTATATTCAGAAGAATTAATTGGCCTTTTGTGATAAGTTAAAAAATTTTCCGAATGTTTAAGCGGGATATTTTTATCTAGTAAAAAGTTTAATAATTTATTTAAAATTTTATCCAGCATCTTTTATCCTTATTTGCTCTATAGTTTTAAATATTATTTTCGCCTTCGTATTTATCATTATTTGCACCAGGCAGCTTAACTACTACATTCTTTGTATTATCTTCCAAGCACTCAAAATCAGTTGCCTCATTTGGCTCCATTATTATAATATCTCCTGCTTTATATTCAACACCATTCATTTTGACTTTGCCTGAGATTATAACCGTTATTTCTGTTGCGATTTTATGAT
>MFRQ01000118.1:481-4817 GCA_001784615.1 Candidatus Melainabacteria bacterium RIFOXYA2_FULL_32_9 | reverse complement strand
CATAATCCCCTTTTTTATAGGATTTAACTGCAACTTCAACGTCATTTGTTTTATATAAAGTAGGATTGAAATTCCCGACAAACCAGCCTTTTATCATATCATCCAGTTTAGCTATTTTCATACGGAGGCAAGTCCTTTCTTAAAATCAATATAAAGATTCAGGTCTTCAGGAGTGCCTGTACCATGCATTTGATCTTTATCAATGTTATAAATGCCTATTTTAGAGCCTTCTTTGATTGAATAATTATAGACAGGACATACATAAAACTCATTATTTACCCTGTCATTTCTAACAATCATATCTATTGCAGATTCTACAAAAGTTCTTCCTTTTGTAAATAAATAAATTCCAACAGTAGCATAGTTACTTATAGGCTCTTTTTCCTTAACTTCAGTAACTATGCCATTAGCATCAATTTTTGCAAAACTCCATTTAGGATGATTATCTTCAAAAGTAAGAATAGAGCCATCCAGATTTCTTTCAAAATTATCCTGAATATAATCGGAAATATTCATATCAACAATCTGATCACTATTAGCAATTAATAAAGGTTCGTCATTATTAATAAATTTATGAGCGTGTAATACTGTGCAGGCTGCCCCTTCTGTAAGGTAATTAATCGGTATAAATTCAATATTATAATTATTTTCCAGCTCTTTAACAGTATCAGGTTCGCTTAATAAATGTTCTTCTCTGCAAATAAGAATATATCTTGCATTTTTAATATTTAAATTTTCAAGTACATGAAGAATCATTGGTTTTCCAAGAACATCTATAAAAGGTTTTGGCTTTTTATAACCGGCCTGAGTAAATCTACTGCCGGCACCGGCCATTGGGACAATTATATTAAAATTCATCTTTTACAGGTCTCCTTTTTATTTTCCAAATGTTTTAAAAAGCTTGATATATCTTCAGGAGCTGCTACTGAAATGTATTGTTCCCTATCAATATTGTAGGTTCCTATTTTGTGCTGCTTAAGGATCATCTCATTGTATGAAGGGCAGACATAATAAAGATCATTTACACTGGCATCCTTCTCAATCATATCCATTGCAGATTCTACAAAATCTTTACCTCTTTTAAAGTAATATACACCGGCTGTGGCATGCCTGCTGATAGGTCTTTTTTCTGCAGCTTCGATAACCAGATTATCATCTCCAAGCCTTACATAAGACCATCTGGGATGTACAGAATCAAAGGTAATTATTCCGCCAGCTAAATCTTGCTGTGTAAAAGAATTAATTACCTGAGTAAAATCAACTTCCAGTATCTGATCACCATTAACAATTAAAAGAGGTTCATCATTATTTATATGTTCGACTGCTAGTAATGCTGTACAGGCAGCACCTTTAGTAACATTTTCAACATTTACAATCTTGGCATTAGGAATTAAAAGGTTTATGACATTATTAAGATGAAATCTGTCACTATCTTCTTTTAAAACAGTAAAAATAAAGTTTGCTTCCTTTAATTTTTCATAACTGTTTATTACGTACTCAACAAGCGGTTTTCCTTGTATTTCTGTTAAATATTTTGGGTACAGATAACCTTTATTAAAAAAATCAGTTGAATTACCCGCCAATAATACCAGAATATTCATTTATTCCCTCTATTTCCATTATTCTATTCATAATATTTGTAAGGTTAACGTCTTCGACTGACTTTACAACAAGCAGATTAGCTCCACTGGCTTTTGCTGCTTTTATTCCATTTTCATTATCCTCAACAATAAGGCATTCCTGAGGATCTAACCTTAATTTACTTATTGCTGTCTGGTAAATTTCAGGATGAGGTTTGCTGTTGGATACATCCTCATTGCTTAAAGTAAAATCCAGATATTGCTGTAAGCTACTTTTTTCCATCATAAGATCGACTGTTTGTCTTATGGAGTTTGAAGCAACAGCAAGTCTATACCCGTTATTTTTAAGATGTGATAATGCATATTCGTGGAAAAAAAGCGGTTTACATTTATTAAAAATGTATTCAGTAGTATATACTTGCTTCATTCTATTAATAAAACCATGTAATCCTTTTGGTAAACCTCTTTCCATCGAAAGCATCTCAAGCTTTTTCCTTGTAGGCAAGCCATCATAAGTTACCAGATGATCATATCTGCTTATGCTAAATCCAAATAAATTTAAAGCCTTATTAAGAGCTTCATAATGCCATTCCTTGGCATCCACCAGAACTCCATCCATATCAAAAATTATTGCTT
The DNA here is from genome assembly GCA_001784615.1 of Candidatus Melainabacteria bacterium RIFOXYA2_FULL_32_9. Taxonomy (NCBI): domain Bacteria; kingdom Bacillati; phylum Candidatus Melainabacteria; species Candidatus Melainabacteria bacterium RIFOXYA2_FULL_32_9. Next base: position 2,601 of record MFRQ01000118.1, on the reverse strand, counting down.
TAATTTGGTCCATTGAAAAACTCCTTTGCCTGTTGTGGATAATCTGTGCAAAGCATTATATTTTGAGTATTCAATTTTTTATATTGCTTCCATGCCAATATATGTTCTCTTTTGTGCAATTCACTAGAAACAATACAGACTTGTTTACTGTTATTAAGATGATATTCTATTTTATCGTTTGTTATACAATCAGAATTAAAACAATCCATCCAAACACCCGTGGATTTGCCATAAAAAGGCAGATCTTTTTCATATTCACTACTTCTTGAAAATACGTTTAAACCTTGATTTATATAGCCAATTGTATCAGGAATTGACATATCAAAAACAAAATAATTTTGGATATTATATTTATTAATAAGCCTTTTAAGCTCGTTTTGTAATCCATCCGATTTGATATTAAGAGCAAGATATAAACTTTTGTCATATTCACTGTATATCTGAAGAAATCTATCAAAAGGCATCTCACTACCCTTAGGAGGATCATGGGATATTACCAGAGTTCCTGCAATATCTCTAATATCTGTTTCCGTTCCAAACCCCATTTCAAAAGATCTTCTAAAAGCAATCTCTGTATTCTTTTCTTCCAGTGTCTTCCAGTATCCTCTATGTGAAATTATTTGCATTTAACAGCATCCTTAATTACTCTTCTTATAGTTCTTTTGGGATATTTTATGAGATTTTTTAAAGTGGGTTCTGAATTTTTCCCCACTTCATTATATAAAGAATTTTGCGAAAAATCTGATTTTAATTCAGATTTTGGATAATATTCTATTTTTCCTTTACTTTTTTGTATGCGAATGATGTAACGACTTTTAAACCCTATTTCCAGATCGTTTTGGTAACAAAGTGTAAGTTCTTCATTCTCATTGTCTTTTAATATATTTGTTGGTTTTTTATAATTTTTTGAGATTTCTATCACCGCAACATAAAAGAGAGCAGCGTTTTTCCCTGCTTTTTGTAAAATTTCTTTGTATTCCCTAGTTTTTTTGTATTGTTTTTCATTATCAATTGCTATTTGTCTTATAGTCTTATTTATAAAATAATTTGCTAATAAGAGTCTTGGGTAACAATTTTCTTCTGATATAAAGATTTCATCACTTAAGAAAATTTTATAATATGATTTTGGAATATTTAATTCATAAAAAGCCTGAAATAAAGTATGCACAAAACAAGGTGAAATTTCACTTCTGTAATCTTTATTTATAGCTACATCATTCTCCATAATAACTTTTTCATTTAAGGCTCTTATTGTAAGTTTAGTGCTTGGAAAAAATAATAACGAATAAAGGGACAAGGTAACAGGTTTAGGTAAATCCAAAAATAAATTGAAAGTTTCCCTTAAATCATAATTATCTTCATACGGGTTTTCTAAAATAAAACCATAATCAACCACAATGCCATCTTTGTAATAATTTGATATAAGCTTTGCAGACTCTCTAACTGTATCTGAAAAAACAGGTCTTGTATAAAATTTCCTTAAAACCCTGTCAGATCCGGTTTGTATGCCAAATGCTATATGTTTTACACCTGATCTGGATAAAATATCCATTTTTTCTTTTGTTACAGAGTTAGGAGTTGCGTTAATAAAAATAGGGACATTCAGCTCTTCTCTTATGAATTTACATACTTCTTCTATCTCTTCAACACTTCTTGCCATAAAATCATCATCGTTAAACCAAAAAATATCCATTGCAAGATATTTTGAAATTTCTTTTATTTCTTCAATTATTCGCTTCGGCGATAAAGTTCTATACCATTTATTTTTGGTTTCTTTTGCTATTTTATGATACAGAGAATTTGAGCAATAAGCACAAGCATTAGGACATCCTCTTGAGCTGTAATATAAAAATAAACTCAGGTTAAAGAAAGCTTTTCGTAATTCTTTGTCTTGAGGTATTTTTTGAATGAAACCGTCTTTAAGCATATAACTGTCTATAAATTTATAATCAGGATAGGGTAAAATATCCAAATTAGCTTCCATATGAATGTTTCTTGGCATAATGACATTACCATTTTCTTTGTAAGCAAGGTTAGGAATGTCGGCAAAATTTTTGTCATTATTCAAAAGTTCTTTATACAACTTTAAAAAAGTTAATTCCCCTTCTCCAATGCATATA
>MFRQ01000118.1:0-290 GCA_001784615.1 Candidatus Melainabacteria bacterium RIFOXYA2_FULL_32_9 | reverse complement strand
CAGTCGGGATTTCCGCGGATATTTCACTGGGGATATCAACTATTTGGCTTGTGGTTTTTCCTGTCAAAGCCTCGCCGCCAAATGAGTAAATAAAATATGATTCTGCCTTTCCTGTAGCGCATTGGCTTGTTGCATCAGCATGAACAGTGACACGGAACCTTTCTTTTTCAGGAAGATATTCAAATGTAGGCAGTTGTGTTAACACGTCTGTTAGCAAAGGTACTTGCGGTCTGACGTTTATAATCAAGTTAGAACTTTCAGTAAACGCATTAGATCCTGTTGTCAATTCT
>MFRQ01000117.1:1025-6930 GCA_001784615.1 Candidatus Melainabacteria bacterium RIFOXYA2_FULL_32_9 | reverse complement strand
TATTGCTCTTTGATTGTCCATGAAAAAAGTATCATCGTGAATACATATATCTCTCATCTTTGGAAATTTTTTATGTAAATATTCTATCTCATCAACAACATTATCAACGGATCTATATCTAATCCTTCTCTTTGAAACATTATCAAGACAGCAAAAACTACATTTAAATGGACAGCCTCTGGCTGTTATGATACTGCCTATTCGTCTGTTTTGATCAAAAAATGCCTCATGCTTAGGAAAAGGAAGTATATCAAGATTTTCAATTAATTCTCTATCTTTAGTCTTAATAACTCCATTATTATGAAAGGCAATTCCATCTACATTTTCAAGATTAGTATTGTTATTAATAAGTTTTTCTGCAAGTTCAGAAAAAGTAATTTCCCCTTCGCCTATTACTACAGTCAGGAATGGATATTTTTCAAGCAATTGCTGATACATCAATGTTGAATGTATTCCCCCAAGTACAATATGTATATCAGGATATTTTTCATGAATACTTTCAATTAATCTATATGTACTGACTCTATTATTGGTGATTACCTGAAAACCTATTATATCTGGTTTATATTCATCAATTGTCTGAATAGTTCGCTCATAACAATCTTCAAAGGGATATCCGTTCAAAAATAATGTTTGAACGCTGTAATCACAATGTTCAAGATATGAATGTAAATAGCCTAAACCTAATGGGTAAAACATATCTGCATGTGTTAGAAATCTAGTTTCATCTTCAAAACTACTGGAAACCAGTAATATCTTACCCTTCATGTTAATGCTCCTTTTTATTCAGAAAATCCAGCAAATAAATATCTGTAAATGGCAATCATATTATATTTTACACAATTATACTTGTTTGAGCTTAGGGTAAATGATTTATTTTTTATTCTAAATCTATTCCAGCTAAAATAAGTAAATCTTTTAAATTTCCATAATATTTCTGCTCTATAAGTTCAGTAAATCTTGCATAAACCATAGGAGCAAGTTCTTGCACTTTCGCTTTATCGATAAAAAACCCTTCAATAAATCTGGCAAATAATTCTGTAGGCTTTTTGTAGTAATTCTCTGCTTTATTTTTTAAACGATAAAGCCTTTTATATTCACGTTCTCTGCTTTTAAGCTTGATATAAACTCTTAAAGACTCAGGCATTTGAGAGAAGTCTTTGTCAAGGTTTTTAATACTGTAAAAATCTTCTTTTCCTAGAATAGGCTGAGAAATTCGGACATTATCGTACTGCAATAAATATCTTGCAGGAGATTTATGCTTTTTAAAGAAGCTGTTTATAGGTGTAAAGATTCCCGTTCTTTTAAATTCAGGATATTCCTTTTTTATCAGGTTCTCAAAATCTCTTATTTCTTTCTTAATTTCTGTTTTTCTCAATAAAAACTTCTCAAATAATGAATTTTCGTCTACAAAATTGGTGACTTTCATCAATTCTTGTTGAAATATAGGTGTTTCAGATGTTTTAAATAGTTTTTCGAGCGTGCCACCTTTGTAAAAAGATTCTCTTTCTAAATCATAATGGATTTTATGGGCATATTCGTGGGCTAGCACATTTAGTCTCTTTTCTTTAGCTACTCTTTTTGAGACATCAATTCTATTTTTGAAGCATATGCCTAAATTACCTCGAGCTTTAGTATTTGTTTTTACGGTGATTCCCTGTGCTCTTAAAAACTTAATAAATTCCTGCTCAGTAAATTTTAATTTAGGAACATCGAGAAGATTTAGACTCATTTCTTACTTAATTCCTTTAGTTTCTTTCTGAATCCATTTAAGGTAATCCTTATGCCCTTTTTTAATAGGCAGCATTATTACCTCTGGTAATTCATAAGAATGTAAATCAATGACTCGCTGCTTTATAGTCTTAAAAAGACATCTTCTGGTTTTTATTATCAATAAATATTCTTCATCTTCATTTATTTTTTCTTGCCAGCTATATACCGAAATAATCTTAGGAATTATGTTTACACAAGCAGCAAGCTTATCTTCAACTAGTGAATGAGCTATTTTTTTAGATTCTTCAAGACTTGAAGACGTGACTAATATTACACCATATTTCATTTTAAATCTCCTTACCTAGCTCCCCTGTCTAGTTATAGTCCAGAAAATTTACTTCTATGCTAAATAATACAAAACACTTATAATAATTCTACTAACATCTAAGAAAGTTTAAAACTGTTAAAAAATTAAAAACTTAAATGATTTTATAATCAAATTATTTTACAATAAAGAATTAAACAATTTTAATTATGGGCAAACTTTTAATTAATAGACTAAAATATTATAATAACTAGCGCAACCTTCAATTTAACTAAAGCAAGACATGGGGACAAGAAATCAAAATGGCAACAGCAAGTAGAAAAAATGTTATATTAAGCTTAATTTTAACCCTATTTATGTTAAACAGCACATCACTTGCAAGCTTCTCTCAAGAAGAAGAGGAACCTCAGTTTACTCAGGCTACTGAAATTGCTCCCCAAAAGTTAAATAACCTGCAAAGTAGAACTTATGATGAAGGTATTACTGTTAAAGAGATTGAAATTAAGGGCAATAATCTTGTAAAAACTGAGGATATTTTAAGTAAATTAGCAATAAAACAAGGTTCAAAGTTTGATAGAAACTTAATACAAAAAGATCTTAAAAGCATATATGATATGGGATACTTTACAGAAAGATTAAAAGCAATCCCAGAGCCTTCTTCAACAGGAATTAAGCTTAGAATTGAAGTGGAAGAAAATGCTCCTGTAACAGGATTTAACATTACAGGAAATGATGTTATTTCTACTGAAAATCTTGCAAAGATATTCAATAGCCAAACAGGACTGCCTCAAAATATTGCTGAATTAAATAAAGCCGTTGAAAACATTGAGAACCTTTATACAGAAAAAGGTTATATTCTTGCCCGAGTAAAAAGAATTACAGATGATCCTGATGGAATGATCAATATTGATATAAATGAAGGCGTTATTGACGGTATTAAAATCTCAGGAAATACCAAAACCAAAGATTTTGTAATCAAGAGAAACATGATTATGGCCTCAGGAATGGTCTATAATGAAAATTTACTAAAACAAGATTTGTCCAGAATTTTTGCTACTCAGGCATTTTCTGATATCAGAAGAGTTCTTTCTGCCTCTCCTGATGACCCTAATAAATACAGATTAACCGTAGAAGTTGATGAAAAAAGAACAGGGTCTATCTCTCTTGGTGGAGGTATCGATACTGGAACAGGATTATTTGGCTCTTTAGGATATATGGATAATAACTTTAGAGGATTAGGACAACAATTATCTACTAATTTTATGGCAGGTAGTGGTATTGTCTTAAGAGATCAGGATACTATCAGAAGAGCTAACCTCCAATTTGAAGCAAATTTTGTTGAACCAAGACTCAAACAAACTTTGAATTCGCTTGAAGTTTCTGCATTTGGTAGAGAATTTGCGAGTTATCAGGTTCCACTTGGAATTGAAAGAAGAATCGGTACTGAAGTAGAATTAGCAAGACCAATAAAAAGAGTTCCTCACCTTGCAGGAAGTGTATCTCTTGGTGTAGAAAATGTAGATGTTCGAGAAGGTGATAACCAAAGAATAACAAATGCTTTTGCTGAAAAAGGTATTGATATTAGAAGAAGAGCTGAGCAATTAGAAGGCGGTACTTTTATATCTTTAGGACCTTCCCTGATTTATGATACTCGTAATAGTTTCATTAACCCTACAGAAGGCTGGTATGCTTCCGGATCATTTAAAGAATCCTTTATGTTAAGTGGCGATGCTGGCTCTTTTGGAAAAGCTACTGCAACTGTTAGAAGATTTTATCCTATAGGCGATAAATCAACATTTACAGTAGGTGGTAAAGTTGGCACACAGGTAATTGGCTCTCTCCCTGAATTTGCGTCATTTAGATTAGGTGGTGCAACTACAGTTAGAGGATTTAGAGAAGGTGATGTAGGTAATGGAAAAGGCTTTATGCTGGCAACTGCTGAATTCAGAACCCCAATACCATTCGTAGCTCAAATAACTGATATTAATTTCTTTAGAGATATGAGAGCAGCATTGTTTATGGATGCAGGTACTGTGTTTAGAGAAACTCTTACAAATGATTTATTTAATAGACCCGGATATGGAATTTCAGCCGGTGCCGGTTTAAGAGTAAATATTCCTGGACTTGGCCCAATCAGAGTTGATTATGGCTACCCTCTCACTTTTGTAGGCTCAGGAAACAAAAGAGGAAGATTTACTTTTGGCTTTGGAGAAAGATATTAATTATCTTCTGGATTTATACAACTTCAAGGTATATAATAAACCTAACTTGATATTTTGCTGATAAAAGAGAATTTATAATAACCAGGTATGAAAGGAGATTTTAAGATGAGAGTTTTCAAAAAGTTTTTAACCATGTTAGCTGTTGTAAGTGTAATCGGATTTTCCGGATTAGCTTCTTATGCTGAAGTTGCAATAGTTGATCTTGACAAAGTTATAAGTAATTACTCAAAAGCGCAAGATGTTTCTGCAGACTTAAAAGTTAAGGAAGCAGAATTACAGAAATTCCTTGCTGATGCTCAAAAGCAGTTAAAAAATGCAAATTCACCTGTAGAAAAGAAAAATCTGGAAGATAGATTAACCAATGAATTTAAAACAAAAGCTGATGGTTTCAGAGAATTACAAATAAAAGAATGGAAAGAAATTGAAGATAGCGTATTTAGCGCCATAGACAAAGCAGCTAAAAGCAAAAAACTGGACCTAGTATTAAATAAATCAAGTGTACTTCAAGGTGGAGTAGATATAACTGATCAAATAATCAACCTTCTTAACAAGAAGTAAATTGATCTTAAATACTAAATTTAATGCTTAATCAAAGTGACTCGTTAAACGAGTCACTTTGACTGTTAATCTCTATTTATCTTAAAATAAAGAAGGAAAAACTTTTATATAGGAATTATTAATCATGGAATCAAATGTTAGAACTATTGAATGGCATAAAAATCACGTTAAGCTAATTGATCAGACTAAATTACCATATGAATTTGAAATAGTTGAGGTAAAAAACTCTCAGGATATGGGTATAGCTATTAAAGATATGCTTGTAAGGGGTGCACCAGCTATTGGAGTCGCTGGGGCTTTTGGTATTGCACTTGGAGCTATGGAGTTATCTCATATTAATAATAAAGGTGATTTTATTCAAGGGTTGGAAAAAATTGGAGAATACTTAAAGTCCACACGTCCAACAGCAGTAAATTTAATGTGGGCTGTAGATAGACAGCTTAATTTTGCTAAAACATTGGATTCAGAAAATATTAACTTTATCGTAAGTGCCTTAATAGAAAATGCTATAAAAATACACGATGAAGATATAGAAATCAATAAGAAAATCGGTAAAAATGGAGCAGAACTAGTACCTGAAGGCGCTACAATTCTTACTCATTGTAATGCCGGAGCTTTAGCTACAGCAGGATATGGTACTGCCCTTGGAGTAGTTCGTGCTGCTTATGAAAAAGACCCAACTATTCGTGTTTTTGCAGATGAAACCAGACCACGCCAACAAGGCGCAAAACTTACCACCTGGGAATTAATAATGGATAATATTCCTGTTACTCTAATCACAGATGGAATGTGTGGTTTCTTTATGTCAAAGGATATGATTGACTTTGTTGTGGTTGGTGCAGATAGAATTGCTGCAAATGGAGATACCGCAAATAAAATAGGAACGTACAATGTAGCAATAGTAGCAAAAGAACATAATATTCCTTTCTACGTTGCAGCTCCTCTTTCTACAATTGATACATCTATCTCCTCAGGCAATGAAATTCCTATAGAAGAAAGGGGATGGGAAGAAGTTACTCATATAAACGGTGAAAGAATTTGTCCTGAAGGAGTAAACATAATAAATCCAGCTTTTGACGTTACTCCG
>MFRQ01000117.1:0-1016 GCA_001784615.1 Candidatus Melainabacteria bacterium RIFOXYA2_FULL_32_9 | reverse complement strand
ATTTTCGGAATTATAACCGAAGTTGGCGTCTTAAGACCTGATTATAAAGAATCAATTAAAAAAGCTTTTACTGAATTTTAGCATGGGTTGAAAACATCCATTAATATTGAATTATCAAGAGAGACTGATTGAAAGATGACAGTTTCTCTAGTTTTATAGACAGAATAGTCCTTTAGCTTTTCAAGATAAGAGAAAGCGATCATACAAAGAAAAAGGAAGATTTCTTGAGACTGTAACGAGTGTTGCTGACAGCGATTTAATCCTATCTGAGACTTTAATATCTTGAATGTTTCCTCTATTGTCCAGCGTTTCTTGTACAATTTAACAGCATCTTTCATAGATAAAAGCATTCTATTGCTTATGTAGAAACGATTCCTCCTTCTGAATATTTTAACCTTGCATCCATTTTGTAAATATCCCTGATAATCTCCAAATCCTCTTGGTATTTGCTGTTTGATTTTTAACCCATCGAGCTTTCTATTGTTTCTCCATCTTTCTACTAAAGGGTATCCATAGTCAGTTAAACGCTTTACAACCTTATCTGCTGAATAAAATCCATCAGCTAATACAACTTTTGGTTTTAATTTGAAGGTATTTCTCAATATCCCTAAACCCTGTAATGCCAATTCATTAAGGGATGGACTTTCTTTATGCCACAATGAGAATCCTATTGGTATTCTGTAATTATCTGTTTCCCACAAGAACAGCAATATCTTGTATCCTGATTCATACCCACTAGTCTTTAGATTTTTCATCTTTCTTGCTATCTTTTTCAATCCATACTTAGGATTATTCGTATCATCTATTATCAATCTACCTTCAGTATTTTTACATAGCTTGATTAATGATGGAATAAACACAGAATCCTTGTTTTTAATCTTTGAAAACTCTGTCAGTAACTCTCTATGATATTTTCTTGGAATCTCTGATGATTTGAAATTTCCGTAATTCAGTAGTTGATTGATGAATAAACTAAAATATTGCATGATATTATTAGACCTCTATTTTGACTTTTG
>MFRQ01000116.1 GCA_001784615.1 Candidatus Melainabacteria bacterium RIFOXYA2_FULL_32_9 | reverse complement strand
AGTGGTAAGGCAGAGGTCTGCAAAACCTTTATCCCCAGTTCAAATCTGGGTGCCGCCTTTTTTTAAAAGCATGAATATAATAAAATCGTTCTTACAATAATAAGTTTTCGTGCACAGCAAGAGCGAACTCCTTAAACTTATAAAAATAAAGCTTAATTTTTATAATATTTTCATAATTGATGGGCAATTGGCGCAGTTGGTAGCGCACTTGATCGACATTCAAGGGGTCACTGGTTCGAGTCCAGTATTGCCCACCACTATTTGTAAGGCTTTCGATGTTTCGAAAGTTTTTTGTTTTTTTGGTTATAGAAAATTTTTAAATATCTGTTATCTTTAAATACTTATAGCTACGCTATTCACATTCTCTACTCTCGTAGTAATCTCAGAGTTAAACATCTAAGACTTCCTCCTCCGGCTAAAAGATCATTTGGATGGAATCCTATGATTTTAACTCCTCTTTTAAATAATTTTCTTTTTGTCTTTGCATTAAGAGAAATATCATAATTAATTATTACATCAGGTTCAAGAGGTACAAAGCTTGATCCCCATAGCATTTGCTCTTCATCAGAAATTTCAATTAATTCTGTTCCTCTTTTGTTCATGAATGAGCTAAAATCAATTTCTTCTCTTTTATCTTTGGTAATCAGGTATGTATGCAAGAATGCGGGAGGATAAACTAAAGCGAGATCAGGGCTTATTCTGTTAAAGATCATATCTGGATGCATAAAACGTCTCATTTTTGGAATTTCAACATAAATAACTTCTTTAAATTTATTTAAAGCTTTAGAAATGAATTTTTCTATCGACTTAATGCAATGTCTTTCTGTGTTTGCAACAAGAATTGTTTCAGAAGATAACAATAATAAACCTTCAAATCTGTCATTATTATCAAATTCATAAAAAACAGGGATTTCTAGATTTTTCAGAGCCTCTTTTACAACAATATCTTCAAGATGCCGGCCTCCCGGACACATTCTAGATATTATCGCACCATCACAAGTTATAACTGAACTATCATGCATATATACTAAATTAGGCAGCTTTTCAATTAAGTCTTTATTCTTTACAACATAATCAGCAAGTTCCAGGACTTCTATTCCTAATGATTTTAGAAGATTTGCATACGAATCATGCTCTTCAAGAAATTTGTCTGTATTTGGAACTTTATCAAATAAATAGTATTGGTAATTATCCGAATTCAAAAGTTTTAAGGAATTAACTGGTTTGTGGAGAAGAACTTTCCTGAGTTTTCCTAATTTTTCACAACCATAATTTACCATAATTAACCTATTCTTTAATTTAAATATCGCAACCTTAAAAAGCAATTAACTATATTGCCTTTATCATTACTAATACCTGTAAAATTAGGATTATTTCCCATTAACAAAATTAGAGTATTATAAAGTTATTATTAAGGTAATATCTAATATATCTAAGTAAATTTATTGAGTAATAAATCAAATTTATTTTTCATATTAAAAATGGAGCCTAAATTAAGAGAATAATGCTGTCAAGACTGCAATGTCCAAATAAACCGCCAGAGTTGAGTTTCGGGCGGTTCTTTATTTTGTGGAATTTTGGGTTTTATGTAATATTTCCGTAATGACAAAATACTGTCAGTATGATTAAAAAATTCAGTAAATAATAAATCGCATTTTAAGGAGGTTTTACCCCCATAGGCTATTGGCTTTTGCATTCTTCTGAAGTTATTACACATTTTCCTTGATCTCTCATTTTACATCTATCTCGTATTAAATCCCAACAGCCACCGCTATCTAAGCAACTATCAATGTTAAATTGCTTCATAACAGAAGGTAAAGTTTTAGGAATAAAAAGGTATGAAATGAACAAAACTAAATAAACTAATTTAGTAATTTTCTTCATCTTTATGAAAAATACTAGCCAAATGCCCATTATAGTTAAGCTTGATAAAGTTAAATATAATATTATCTGCCAGTCATATTGATCAGCAAAGACAACTATTCCTGACCAAATACCCAAAACAAGTGTAAGAAACAGGCATAATGATATTTTTAAAATTACAATTAGGATTTCAGACAATATTTTCATAGCTTTATTATAAAACAAATATTAATACCTGTCAGGAAGCCATTTTGGACGGTAGATATCGACTATATCACCACAATCACCATTAGGATCTTGACAGTTTAGTAGGTTGGGTCAAGTTGACCCAACAAAATTAAAAGTTTCTTTCGTAATGACTATATAAAATCATAGAGTTTGTATTTTAATCCCAAAAGCCCGTAGGATGTGCACTGACAATAGTCTAGTAAGGCAAGCTTTAGCCCACACGGAAAAGATTGGTTTATATTCTTGATAAACTGAATATTTCTTTTAATTCCTGATTGGAAAGTTCTGTAATTAATTTTTCACCGGTTGAGACTGTCAAATTGGCCAGTTCTCTTTTGGATTTAATCATCTCATCAATTTTTTCTTCAAAAGTGCCTAATGTAATTAATCTATGAATAATTACATTCTGGGTCTGGCCTATTCTATATGTTCTATCCGTAGCCTGATCTTCTACAGCCGGGTTCCACCATAGATCATAGTGAATTACATTTGTCGCTGAGGTGAGATTAAGGCCTAGTCCTCCAGCTTTTAATGAAATAACCATAAGCTTTATGTCATCATTGAACTGGAATTCTTCAACCATCTTATCTCTTTGTGTACGTGAAACAGACCCATGGAAGAAAGGAATATTCATATTAAATTCATCTTTTAACATATTTATAAGCAAATCACCCATTTCTTTATACTGGGTAAAAATTATTGCTTTCTCATTTTGCTCGAATACTTGTTCAATTATAGAGAATGCCTTTTCTGTCTTACCGGATAAATCTTTTGATAGCCTGTCAATTTTAGTAAATTGAGTAGGATGGTTGCATATCTGTTTTAACGAGGTAATGAGTTTAAAAATCTGTCCTCTTCGTTGAATTCCTGTTTTAGTCTCAATTGATTTAAATGAAGTTTCTAGCACTTTTTCATAAAGTGCAGCTTGCTCCTTTGTAAGATAGCAATATTCATCAAAAACAATTTTTTCGGGTAAATCTGTTATGATTGATTTGTCATTTTTTAGCCTTCGGAGTGCAAAAGGCGAAGTTGCAAGCCTGAGTTTTTCTATTTTTTCAACATCCCGATGTTTTTCTATTGGTATAGCATAGTTCCGCTGAAAGCTTGTTATATTCCCAAGATATCCTTTATTAATAAAATCAAAAATACTCCATAATTCGCTCAGTCGATTTTCAACAGGAGTTCCTGTCATAGCAATATATGTTTTAGTTTTTACAGATTTTACAGCAATAGTTTGAGCTGCAGCAGGATTTTTTATATTTTGTGCTTCATCAATAATTACTATATCCCAATTTTTGTCTTCAAAACTGCCTATTTCATTTCTCAGAAGTCCATATGTTGTAATGATAACATCAGCGCTATCAAAATCAAGAATGCGTTCGGTTCCATGATAGATATGCACTTTCAAAGATGGGGCAAATCTGGCACACTCTTTGTACCAGTTACCTACAAGAGTTGTCGGACAAATAACCAGAGCTGGTTTATTAAGTTTGTCGTCTTCTTTTAATTTCAAAATCAGACTTATGACCTGAATTGTTTTTCCAAGACCCATATCATCTGCAATGCAGGATCCAAATCCCCGCATTGTATTTGAATATAGCCACTTAAATCCTCTCTCCTGATATGGACGCAGTGTCCCCTTTAAACCTATCGGAATAGTGATTTCATCAATTTTAATAAAATCATTAATTAATCTTTTAAATGTATCATCAATGTCAAAGCCAATATCATTATAAAAGCCCGACAATGCGGAATGCAGCAATTCCATTGGAGATGAAATTTCAGGTGCAGTATTATCAATTTTTTTAAGGATTAACTTTATCTCTTGGGGATTTAGCATAATATATTGATCTTTATACTTAACAATTCCCTCAGCTGATTTTACAAGTTCCAGAAACTCTTCTTTTGATAATTTTTCTTCCCCGATTGCAATTTCATATGAAAAATCCAATAAATTCTTAAGAGAAAGATGTGAACTGTTATCCTCTTCAAAGAAAGTGCTTATGTCAATATTTTTCGAATCTTTTGTCATTGCTTTTAATACAACACGTGGGGAAAGTAAATTTCTTAACCCTTTAGGCAGTACTATTTTTATACCAAGAGCACTTAAAACAATAGAAGTTCTTGATATTAGATCTAATATTTCTTTTAAATCAATAGAAGGAGACATTAAGCCTTTTGAATCTAAAATTTCTCTTAACACAGGCATATAATTAGATGCTACAAGAATTTGCCCTGAAATTTCAGACCTAATCTGTTGAGAACTCATCGAAAATATCTCTTCTTTGTTTTCGAACAGTTTTGAAAGATCGATAATATCCGTGGTTTTATGATTAATAATATCTATATGAATAGTAAAATTATTATCCTGATTCTCACACGATTCAACCCGAATAATAGGACTAATATTCTTATTTCTAATAGAAAGTACGTCCAGCCAATAAGAAATGCTTGCAGCAATGTTTTTTCCTTTCGGAGAAATCGCACTTAAAGGTTGCGGTTTGGTAAAAATATTAGTAATACTACAGCTTTTTAATTTAGATGATTTTAAAAATGTCAATTTATGAATAATATAGGTTATAAAAATTGACAAAATGTCATAAGAACCATCCTGAGCTAGAATTTTACATCCTTTGTCTTTAAATGCAAGATTTGCAGGCATACGGGATTTATGAGAATTAAGTATTTCTTCAATATCGCCTAAAGGAACATACCTGACAGTAAAATCACCATTATCGTGCATAATAACTTCCGGCACAAAAGATAAAGATTTGACCAGAGCAACTGCAAGAGAAGCTGTTTGGTTTAAAAATATTGAAGATGGAGAAATTTCATCATTCGATTCACTCAATGAATAATATAAGAAGTATTCAAAAACAGTTTCAGCAAGTAAACTTATGCCCTCTTTCTCCTGTAATATAATCTTCTGTTCGTTTTTATCGATTACCGGTACAGTTAATTTCTGAATAGAATAACGAAAAAGAGAGCCTTTAGATTTCAGGTAATACAGAAAATTATTTGCAGGAGTAATAAAAGCTTTAAGGACATTATCATTGGTATAATACAAGTAAAATTCAGTATTCCTTATGGGAGGGAGTTTTCCTTTAACAAGTATAGAGTCCAATTCGGATTGAACGGTCTCATAGATATCTAACAATTTGGATTTGAAATCTCTCCGTTCAAAAAATATCGGATTTGCAGGCAAAAGAGAAAATAAAGAATTAAGATCCGTTGCAGGAAATGAAAAATCCTCTTTACATGCAAAATTTTCTTCATTATAAATATATTCACCTATTGGGACAAACTTGCTATTAATATCCTTTTTTACTTTTGTCTCAAGTCCGTTAACGGCACTGGCTACTTCCATTAGCTCAACAGCAGAAATCCCTCTTAGGTTAAATATTATAAAAGGATTTTTGTTAATTTCCCGTTCGAGAACAGCATAAACAGATTCAACATGCGAACAATTAAACTCTCTTCGACAGGAACAGGATATTTTTATCTCATCTAAATTTTGTGGGAAAATACCCAAATCATCGATGAAATCCATAAAGGATTCAGGGAGATGCCCAAAGCCAACTTCTAAAGCTACAGAAGGATTTGAACAAATAAAATTCTTTATCTGTGCTCTCACAATTTCATCAGCTTTTTCAAGATTTATTTTGAGTTTATAAAATTGAGAGTTTGCATCTTTTACTTGAGCTATTACTTCATTATCTGTAATTTTTAGCTCTTTTACCGCTGGAATGCTGTATATTCTCGAAAAAGCAATGCCTCTTTCAGAATATAGCTGTTTCAATGATAAAATCCAGACGGTTCCCCATTTTACAGGGCTAATTTGAGATTTCTTCACACTGGAAGAAGCCGCTTTCTTATTATTTTTCTGTTTTATATTGTCAATTTTTTTATCCACCGCAAATAAACTTTTTATGTCAGACAATGGCTGGATTACGAATCCAATATTAAATAGTTGCCTAAACATATTTTACAACATAAGCAGGTCAATAGTATGTAGGGTGGGCTGAAACCCATCAGCTTGATTATTCGATGTTAATATTTTGAAAATATTGAATATCATTATTGCTACCCTAATTAATATCGTACATATATTATGCCCTATAATAATTTGGTATTTTCTGCAATTTTAACCTTTATGCTGCTAGCTTTTGTCTTATTGGTGAGTTAAAATCCACAATATTTCCGTAATGACTATGTAAAATCATTGGAAATTATTGCTTACCTTAATCCCAAAAACCTTGTAAGATGGCATTTAAGAAGCCTCTGGTTTGAGCCCGGTATTGTCTACCACTAAATTACTAGGGAGCCCGGGCAGTTTATTTATTTAACGGTACGTATTGCGCACCCTTGTATGATGAGTTTAGTTTTATAGATAAAATAGTTGAGTGGTTAAAAATTGTTTGAACGGATAAAGACTGTGCGCACCCTTAGT
>MFRQ01000115.1:8602-14743 GCA_001784615.1 Candidatus Melainabacteria bacterium RIFOXYA2_FULL_32_9 | reverse complement strand
TTCAAACAGTCTCTCTTGATAATTCAATTTTAATGGATGTTTTCAACCCATGCTAAAATTCAGTAAAGAGAAAAAGAATTTATTGATGTTGAAACAGCTAAGAAAGCAGGAAGAACAAATTTCAATGAAATGCTTACATTCCTGAAAAAGAATAAAGATATCAAAATTATCCTTGTAGAAAAGACTGATAGACTTTACAGAAACTTCAAAGACTATGTTATTCTTGAAGACTTAGACTTAGAGATCCACTTAGTTAAAGAAGGCTCTGTATTAAGTAAAGATGCCAAATCACATGAAAAATTAATGCATGGATTCAAAGTTTTAATTGCAAAAAATTATATTGATAATCTCAAAGAAGAAACTCAAAAAGGTATGTCAGAAAAAGCAGAACAGGGATATTATCCTTCAAAAGCTCCTATTGGTTATATTAATGCAATTGGAGAAAACGGAAAGAAATTTATAAAAGTAGATGAAACAAAAGCTCCGTTTATTAAGAGATTGTTTGAACTGTTTGCCACTGGTAATTATTCCTTAGATACTGTCAGAGATCAACTTCTGGAAGAAGGTTTCGTATATGGCAACGGTAAAACTCCATTTTATAAAAGCACTGTATGGAAAATCTTGAATAATGAGTTTTATACTGGAGTTTTTACTTGGCAGGGTAAGACTTATGAAAATGCAAAACATGAACCAATCATAAGCAAAGAATTATTTTATAGGGTTCAGATGGCATTAGATGATCCTACAAAGCCGAAAAGTAAAAAACGTGAATTTCCATATACGAACTTAATTAAGTGCGGTGTATGTGGATGCTATCTAACAGCAGAAATTAAAAAGGAAAAATATATTTACTATCACTGCACAGGAAATAAAGGCAACTGTCAGCAACCTTATATCAGACAGGAAGAAATTGAAGATACTTTTGCTGAATTATTTAAAAGTATTTATTTAACTGATGAAGAGATAAATGACATCATTGCATGCCTGAAAGATATTCATAAAAAGAAAATTGAGCATCATAATATCTCAATAGAAGAAATACAAAAACGAACAGAGCTTTTACAAAAGCGAATTGATTCGATTTATATAGATAAAATTGATGGAAAAATCTCTGAAGAGTTCTGGCAGGAAAAACATTCACAATGGAAAAAAGAAAAAGATGAGCTTTTAATAAAATTAAATGCTTATAACAAAGCTGATGCTGAATATTTTTTAAATATCAATTTAATGTTAGAACTCGCTAAAAATGCTTATAGACTGTATTTAAGGCAAACATCCGAAGAAAAACGAAAATTAATTAAATTAGTGTGTTCGAACTTTTCTTATAAAGATCAAAAACTAGATGTGGTGCCGAATCCGCTCTTCTATGAAATAATTAAATCAAAAAGGCAGCAAATAAGCTCAAATATAGATGCTAAAAAAGATACAGCCATAAATGCTATATCCTCTAATAAAAAATGGTACCCCCAGGGGAATTCGAATCCCCGTCGCCGCCGTGAAAGGGCGGTGTCCTAGGCCACTAGACGATGGGGGCATATACCTTATTTATTGCCTTAGTTGCCTTAGCAAATACAACATAGCAGAACTTTATTATGTTTGTCAACAATTTATATTGATTTTGTTTCTTTGGTCATATCTATAGTAATAATTGAATATATTATGACTCTTTTAAATGCTTAATGTGTCTGTATACATAAATTGCAAATAAAACGAGTAGGATTCCAACAATCGCATAGTCGAATTTATGCCATAAATCTTTGAGTTGTTCTCTATGCTCACCCAATTTTACTCCAACATAAACCAGGAAATAGCTCCAGATCAATGAACCAATAAATGTATATGCTATGAATCTTGGGAAATGCGCTCTTAATATGCCGGCAGGAAGTGATATGAAAGTTCTGACTACAGGGAGCATTCTACATATGAAAAATGAAATATCACCATATTTTTCTGTCCATCTATCAGCAATTTCCAGATCTCTTTTGCTTATTAAAAACCACTTTCCGTATTTTTCTACAAATGGTCTGCCTCCGAAGTAACCAAGATAATATGATGGAACTGATCCAACTACACATCCAAAAGCTCCTGCAAAACAGGCCACATGAAAATTCATAATTCCTTTGCTTACTAAATAACCAGCAAATGGAAGTATAGCCTCACTTGGAAGTGGTATATTAGCTGATTCTATTGCCATTAATATTACAACTCCAAATGGGCCAAGGTTGCTTATTGTGGTCTCAATATAATGAATAATAGGAACTAATATTGTATCTAATGCACTCATATTTTATCTCTCCAATAAATTTATTCCTTATATTCAAGATAAATTAAATTTAATTAAATAGCAATAAATTTAAATACCTTGAGATAATTATATATCTAAAAGCATGACATATTTTAAACGTGTATTTTTGTTTGGTAAATAGATATTTCCATCAAATAGATGATCCAATAACAAACCTTAAATTTTATTATTGAAGAGACAAGATATATTCTAGAGTAAATAAGAAGATTAATGGGTGGTTGAGATATGTCTTTTCAATTTAAACATAATAAATCTGAAAAAATTCAAGAACAGAGGATTCGTTATATCCTCCCTAAGAATGATGGGGAGATTTCGAATTCTATTACAAGAAATTGGACTGATCAAGCAATTAGATGTTATACGGGTGGTCAGAATTGTAGTGAATGCTCAATTGCTAAAGGTGATTATTCTTTTGTATGTCAAATGCAAAATGTTATAAAAATATTACTTGAGCAAGTGGGCCCACCAGATCAGGACAAAGTTGGAAAAGCATCAGCATAACATCACAGGTTTACCCCTTATTAGAAAAGAGATCAGGAAGATCTCTTTTTTGTTTTGAAAAACAAAAAAAGGCTTTAAAAAGCCTTAGGTGAGGAGATGAGAAATTTATTGATAATTTATTTAGTAAGTGGGTAATAATAAGGTAAATTATGACTGAAAAAATTATCTCTAGGTTTTTCAGGTGGTTTGCCAAATATGAAATTTCCAACTTTATTGGCTATTTTTCCTCCAATGAATACACCTATCGATGCACCGATTATACCGCCTAATGGTGGCAATAGTGCCGTCATTGCTGCACCAAGTAAGGCCGATCCAGCTGTATAGCCAGTTATGTTTATGGCAGATCTACCTACTTGCTTCAATCCATCGCCATTTTTGAAACTTCTAACTACTGCGGGCAATTCAAATAATGCAGATAGTGCTATATTTAAAACTGGTATTCTACCAAGAGCTTTTGCTGTTACTGCTGCGCCACTACTTACTTTTGCGCCATTAATTCCGGCAACGTATTTTTCAGCTGCGCCATTTTTAACTACTGACTTGATTTGGCAGCCTTTAAATATTTTTGAGAAACCATCCCGTATAAATTTAAAATCGGTAAGATTCTTGTCCATTCCTAAAAGCATTCTACCGAAAGCTGAATTTTTCATTTTTTCTTCGGTAAAAGTATACCTGAAAAATCCAAATTCTGTTATTTTAGCTCCATGTTTATTTGTCTGATAAAGAGGGTTATATACCGCTTTAAAGCTCGGATTAGTTGCAAGTTCATCAAGATTATTTATTTTTTCTCCTAATGAAGGAAGACTATTGGATAAGTTATGAAAAACCTTCTTAGTAGTATTAAAATGCTCTTTAATAAGAGGTAATTTATTAACTTGCTGAGCAAGAACTACCATACCAGTCAAATTTTCACCCTGGCTATACCTTTTTTGGACATTATTAAAGCCAGGTGCATAAACTTGCGATATTAATTTTGGAACCCTATTAAAAAATGATCCTGATTCCATACTTCCCATACTTATTTACCTTCCCAAGGCTAAAACATAAAATACTTCCAATTATATAAAAAACAATTTATGTCTTAAATTGCCTATTTTTAAAAAAATGTAAAACTTGTTAACATTTCATAAAAACAAGTTTTTGGCTAAAATCAAAATATAGTCAGGTTTATATTAAATATGGCGTTTTTAATCAGAAATTAAGGAGCAAACAAAAAATTCTTACGCATTTTATTCAAAGGGGAAATTTTCTCCGTCGCTATTCAAACTCTTCGAGTTTTCAAGGCTCCTACGAAAACATCCCCTTTTGAGATTTTGTATAAGGATTTTTTGTTTGCTCCTTATATTATCTCAGTGATTTATCGATTGTAAATTCTTGGCTTTTTTAAGGAAATCTCTAATTTCGATTATGGATATTGCTTGATCAGCAGGCTGTACAAGTTCATTTCCTATAAAAAATGCTAATCCATTATAGCTTTTAACTTTTTCAAAAGCATAAACATCAGTTTTATCATCGCCAAAATAAGTGGGAAAATAGTCAGGATAATCTGATATTAAAGATTCTACTGCACTACCTTTATTAAAGCTGTTTGGAAGAAGTTCAAGGACTTTTTTTCCTTCCTGAAATCTAAAGTAGCATTGATTTTGGCTTTTGATATTTATTTTTTGTTCTGATTCTAACTTTATCTCTTGAGATTTAATTGCTTCTTTAAATCTATTTATGGCTATTTGAGTATTTTGTTCATTCGCAAGTCTATAATGAACAGAGATAGAGTACTGTTTATCTTCAATGTAAATTCCATCTAACTCGTTTAAGTCTGATATAGAGTTTTTAAGATTTTCTATAATTTTTTTATAGCAATCGGAGACATTGATGTGTATTTTCCCATTTTTTAATATTTCTCCGCCGTGTATTCCATATATCAGTATATTTTTATTAACTATACCTGATAATTCCTGTAAGGTTTTAATATCTCGGCCACTTATAAGGGCTATTTTTACAAGATTACAATTTGATAATTCTTCGAGAACCTGTCTAGTTTCGCTGTCTAATCTTGCCAGCTCCGGTTTTTCCACTATAGGGACCAGCGTTCCGTCATAATCAAATATTAATAGTACTTTATTATTTTCTTTTATTTTGTAAAGTATCTTGTCTAAAGCCTGCATAAAAAACTATCTACCCATTTATAAACGTTATTTTCCTTAATGTGTTGCCTTAGATATGTCATTATTCTTTTTTGTTCTTCATCAGAGGTTTTAATTGCCTTCAAAATTGCGTTAGAAATTGATCTGACATCAAAAGGATTGATAAGTATTCCTGTATCTATTTCCTCTGAGGCTCCAATGAACTCACTTAATATTAACATGCCGTCATTATTAATTCTAGATGCTATATATTCTTTTGTAACAAGGTTTAATCCGTCTCTTAATGATGTAATTAAAGCAAAATCGGCGCAGCAATAATATGATACCAGGTCTTCGAAGTTTAATGAATTATATATATATGCTATAGGACTCCAACCATCTTTTGAAAACTTACCGTTGATTCTTCCGACAGCTTCATCTACTTCCCCTTTAATCTTTTGATATTCTATAATTTTAGTTCTGGATGGCACTGCTATCTGGATGAACATAAATTTCCCTCTATATTCAGGATGAGTATCCAGAAAATGTTCGATTCCATTTAATCTCTCAAATATCCCTTTTGTATAATCAAGTCTATCAACTCCAATCCCAATAATATCAACATTGAACATACTTCTCAGTTTTTTAACTTTATACTTGACACTGTTTTTTCTGGCTGTGTTATCGATTAAATCAAAATCAACGCTTATCGGGTGGGCAGGAACATCAATCATCCTGTTATCATAGTGAATATGATTATTTATCATGTCTACTTCAGACATATTTATTTTTCTTCTTACACATTCCAGAAAATGCTTTTGGTAACTTTCTGTATGAAAACCAATTACATCTGCGCCGAGTAATCCCTCCAATAGAGCCTTTCTTTTAGGTATTACTCTGAATAGCTCATAATTAGGGAATGGTATATGCATGAAAAAGCCTATTTTATTCTTAACTCCAGCCTTTCTTAGTAAACTTGGTACTAGCATTAAGTGATAATCTTGTATCCATATTACATCATCCGGCTTAACAAAGCTGAATATTTGGTTTGCAAACTTTTTATTTACTTTTATATAAAATTCCCAATCTTTTTCGTGAAACATATATCTGGCTGGTAAATAGTGAAACAATGGCCAAATTTGTCTATTTCCAAAACCTTCATAATAATGGGTATTTTCCTGATGTGTTAATTTAATAGGCCTTATTTCATAT
>MFRQ01000115.1:8215-8357 GCA_001784615.1 Candidatus Melainabacteria bacterium RIFOXYA2_FULL_32_9 | reverse complement strand
TTTTACTATATAAGGTGCTCTATTAGCAGCTATAACTAATCTCATTGTGTTTCCCCATATTAACAGAGTCATAGCTTTATGCTAAAAATGCTGAGTATATTTCAGCATTTTGATAATAGTCAAAAATTTTAATGTTGTAAAT
>MFRQ01000115.1:0-8151 GCA_001784615.1 Candidatus Melainabacteria bacterium RIFOXYA2_FULL_32_9 | reverse complement strand
AGATCTAACTACCGTAAGTGCTCATTTTATATTTTACAGAACTGTTTAAAATTGCTTTAGGCTTAATTTTGATTAGTTCTTCTAAAGTTTGTTTAGCTGTTTTTGTATCTCCATTCTTCTCGTACATATCTGCCAGTAAAATATATAGTGTTTCACTGTCTGGATGAGCATTAATACCCTGATGAAGTACTCTTATAACATAGTCTGACATTTCTCTATCATTGAAAATTTTAGCTAAATCAATATAATCCTGAACAGTTTTTGGAGCAATTTTTATAGCATTTTGAAATTCTGTCATTGATTTATCGTTATTATTCATAGCCAGGTAACATTGGCTTAAATTATAGTGAAAAATTGGTCTGTCTGGATTTAGAGTTATTGCTTCAATAAAAGCATTTCTGGCATCTCTGTATCGGCCTTTATACTGATATGCTAACCCAAGGTAATTGTATAACTCCGGATCATTGGAGTTTAATTCAGAAGCTTTTTTGAATGATTCAAGAGCGTTATCTGGATTTGAACTAGATAGGTAAGCTTTACCTAAATTTAGAAATATACCAGAATCATCCGGCTTAATGTTTATTGCTTTAAAATAGCACTCTATTGCCTCTTTAGATTTATCTACTGACATATAAATAGATGCTAGGTTTAAATAAGAATCTAAGTCATCATCATAATGCATTAGGGCTTTAAGGTAATATTCTATAGCCTGATCGGGATTTAACTCATTAGCATAGATAATAGCAAGGTTACGATATGTTGCATAATGGTCTTTCTTTAATTCTAATACTTTATGAAAGTCGCTTTTAGCTTTTTCAAATTCCCCCTGAGCATAGTAAGCTATTGCTCTAGAATAAAATGCCTGATAATTACTTGATGATAATTCTATTACTCTGTTTAGACATTCCAGCTCTTTAATTGGATCATTTTTTTTCTTGTATATTAAAGCTAAGTTATAATATGCATCGCTGTACTCCGGATAATATTTAATGGCTTTTAAATTATACTCCATTGATTTATCCAGATTATCTTTCATATATTCTATGCTGGCAAGGTTGTTATAAACTTTTGCTGAATTTGGTTTTATTTCTAGGGATTTTTTAAAGTATTCTTCAGCCTTTTCTAAATTTGCAGATCTATAACTTTCTACACCTTTTTGATTGTAGTAATCAGCATTATAGTAATTCATTATTTTAGTGGCAGTTGATTTTTTCTCTCCTCTTGTCAGAGTTGCATTTTTTATCTGACTTTTAAAATAATCGTATTCTTTATTTAAAGGAGACAATTTGAGTGCCTTATCTATATTTATATTTGCTTCAGTATAGTTTTCAAGAGCCAGATATGATTTCGATACTTTATAATAGGCAAAATCATTATATGGATTAACTTTTAATGCATTCTTATAATATTCTATAGCTGATTCATACTGTTTGCTATCAAAATAAATATTAGCTATATCTAAATAATCACGTTCCTTGGCATTAGTTTCTGTTTTTGGGTGGTAAGGTTCAGTAATTTTATTATCTACAGCAGCTTTAGAGGTTAAGTTATTATGAGAATTGGAATTAGATGGACTTCTTAGAGTAAAGGCTTTTTCAAAAGCAATTTTAGCTTCTGCGGACATTCCAAGCTCTTTATATGCTACCCCTAAGTTGTAGTAAGCCGGAGAGTTATTTGGGTTTTCTTCAATAACGAGTTTAAAGTATTTCACTGCTTGAACATAATTTTTATTATTAAGGTAGTTAAGTCCGACTTCATAACTCGTTGTTTCTGAATTAGGCTGCTGAGATTGCACTTTCTCCGGAAGAGAAAGCTGAAATTGAATGCTAAATGCTAAACAAGCTAAAAGAGTTATTATCTTCTTCAATCTCATATATTTGACCTATAAGTAGAATTAACTATGAGCATGCCTGCTTTACTTGCAATTACAGTAACTCAATTATGATTATACTAATTTTTATGGAAAAGAAAATTCTTTAAATGCTTGATTTAAATAGTTTTTAAATATGAGATTTGAGTAAGTTTATTTCCACTAATGTATTAACACAATAATTTAGCAGGATACATTTCTTTCGCAACTGAGCTTATGAACATTGTTCGAATTGATACAACTCTAATATATTACCACTTCAAATTTTGTCTATTTCTTCCCTTAAAAGCTTTTTGTGAATGGAATGTGCAGCCATATATCCTTCATATAAAGCAGTTACAACTTGCTTATTATCAAAGCTGGTTACATCTCCAGCTGCATAAATACCGTTTATATTTGTCTCTTGAAGCTTATTTACAATTATGCAATCACCTTCATCGATGGCAACACCTAATTTCTTTGCCAATTCAGACTTAACGTGACTTCCCTGAGCTGAATACACAATATCAGCCTCCAATTCCATACCGTTATCCAAGATCACTTTTTCAATTTTGTTTTCCTGGCCGACAAATTTAACTATCTTGCCTTGATAAACAGGTATATTCATCTTTTTTAAACTATTCATATATTTTAAATCGATTTTTTCAGAATTTACGCTTGAAACTACTTTTATTTTTTTTGTATAAGGCCATATTTCAAGGGCATAACCTGCAACACGCTCATCACCAACCACTATAACTCTTTTATCAATAGTTTCATAACCTGCACAAACAGGACAGGAATGTAAAGTATATCCAACATAATCCATAAACCCTTCTGCTTCAGGCCAATTATCCATAATGCCAGTGCAAAATATTATATTTCTTGCAAAATAAATATTATTTTCAGAAACCAATTTAAACTTATCTTCATCCATACTTTCAATGTTTATAACTTTGTCAAAAACCTCCTCAGCGCCATACATGCCTGCTTGCTTAGCGCCTAATTGTCTTAATTTTCTTCTTTCTACAGGTTTTAAAAAACCAGCAATATTGTGATAAACCCCGGGTAAAGACGATCTTCCTTTTTCTGCATCAATAATTAAAGCTTTTCTTCTAAAGCGTGCAAGATATATGCCAGCACTCAGTCCTGCCGGTCCAGCCCCAATAATTATTGCATCATAAATATTCATGCCAATATTCCCACAGTTAATAGTCTTAAGAATAAAACATTTATTTAATTATGTAATTCCACAATCCGGTTATTTAAATAAATCCGCCAATAATGCCAGCACAAAATTAAAAAATTAATCTTGTAAATATTTTCAATATTATTTTTTATCTAGCAATTTTTATCCTTGATCATCTTAATTAAATTTAGATACATTAATCTCAAAAAATGAGGCAAAAAGTGAGAACAGGGCTAAATAATCTGATAAGTGTGCCTTTCAAAAACAATAAGATCTCGACACCCTTTAAAGGGTGTGATTACAATGCTTTATCCGAGCCTAATCTATCTTTATTACCAAGTTTAAGCAAAGATTCAGTAAATTTTTCAAATAATACTTATCTAAACTATTCACCAACAGGAATATGTAAAGTCATACCATCTAAAAATGATAATAGAAATATCTCATTTGCAGGTAATGTAAACCCTAATACTTCACAATCTTTTAACATTATGAAAAAAACCTTAGATACAGATTTCACCAAATCCTTGGATGAAATCTCAAAACTAGGACAACTGCCTGTAAGTAAAATTAAAAGTAATCTAAAATCAGAATATGGTGATGAAACTGCTAATGAAGTAAAAATTTCAGGAATGAATGCAGGATTTAAAGATCTAATACTCATGATACCTGGAATGAATCCAGATGGAACAGTTCCAGATCTATTTCCTGTCATTAATCCTGCTATAAATCATTCGCTTATGGGAGGTGAACATTGGCAGGTACAAAACTACCTACTTGATAAACTTGTTCCAGAAATAAAGAGAGAATATCCTGATTTTTCCTTTGAGCAGCTAAGAAAAGACCTAAAAATGCCTCCTATAAATGAGAATAAAGCCTTACCCAGAGGAGCCAGTTTACCGACAAATAATCGAGGATTAAATTCAATAAAAAGAAGCATAGATAGCAGAGACAAAAATGGCAATGCTAATTATGCCTGCATCCATGGATTCGTAGTTTATGATGGCAATAATAACAATTATGTAATCCTGGATAATAAAAATGGCATCAAAGAATTTGTAAAAACAAATCAAAAACTGTTTGATAACCTTACTCAAAGATTCAATCTAATAGGAGTGATAGTTGGTGGTGAACCAGTTATAGAGAATCTCGAAGCAAAAGAGAAAAAAGAAAAAAATGATATATCAAACCAGTTCCGTGGTGAACTTTATATGACAGGAGCAGACATAACAGACTTTCCTAACTGCAAAAGCAAGAAAGAGATATCCTCTACTAAGTTAATAGAATTATTAACCAACTCGATAGGTAATAAGAAATATATCGAATCACTATAAAACCAATAAAAACAAGTAATTCCTCAATATTCCCATATATTTAGCAATTATTACGTTTAATACTTTATTGTAAATCTCTAAAAGGTCACAAAATGAAAACAGGACTTAATAATTTTCCATATATATCTTTTAAAGATTCCGCAAATTCAACTTTTTCAAAAAGAAATAATTATAATGCTCCAATTAATGTTAATTCAATTTCTTTATTAGGCTCCAATAAAGATTCAGTAATGTTTTCAAATAACACTGTCACCTGCTCTGTATCGAACAAATCTGACAGATTTGATAAATCTATAATGAATTTAACTCACTCAATAGATAAAAATATCTCATTTACAGGTAATATAGATCCTAATACCTCACAATCTTTTAGAATCCTAAAAGATGTCTTAGATAATGAATTTAAAAATTCTTTAGATAAAATTTCACCACTTGGAAAATATACAACTGACCACGTTAAAAAAAAGTTAATATTTGAATATGGATTTGAGACTGCTAATGAAGTACAAATTTTAGGAAATAATACTGGCTTTAATCCTTTAACACTTCTTATACCAGGCGGAGTATATAATAATGGAACTGCCCCTGATGTATTTCCTGTT
Organism: Candidatus Melainabacteria bacterium RIFOXYA2_FULL_32_9; assembly: GCA_001784615.1. Lineage (NCBI taxonomy): Bacteria > Bacillati > Candidatus Melainabacteria > Candidatus Melainabacteria bacterium RIFOXYA2_FULL_32_9. Next base: position 3,177 of record MFRQ01000115.1, on the reverse strand, counting down.
ATAACTTCATATAGAAACTTATCAAACATGGGAGGCGATCATTGGCAGGCAGAAAGATGGTTAGATCACATCATTAAACATAATATAAAAAAAGTTTACCCTGACTTCTCATTTGAAAAAATAAGAAAAGACCTTGGAATAGATCCTATCAAGAAGAATAAAGAGTTATTATCAGGAACTCTTAAACACACTAATCACGCTATGATCCATGGATTCCTAATTTATGATGGTAAAAACAATAATTACATAGTTTTAGATAATAATCGAGGCATTAAAGATTTTGTTAAAAGAAACCAAAGATCGTTTGACAGCCTTACTCAAAGATTTAATATAAAAGCAGTAATCATTGGTGGAGAACCAGTTGCTGAAAATATCCAAGCAAAAGAGAAAAAAGAAAAAGAAGATCTTATAAATCAGTTACGCGGTGAGCTTTATATATCAGGAACAGATATAACTGAATTTTCTAATGGCAAAAACCAAAAAGAAATATGCTCAACCAGTCTAATAGAATTATTAACCACCCTATGAGCAACAATAAATACATAAAATCAATATCAAAAACTTAAGGAGAATAATTATGAATATTAACAGTACAAAAATCCCTGCTCAACCACACTTAAACCGAGTTCCGATAAGCTTTAAAGGTGATAAGGATATCCTGGTAATAGATGATTCTGATTGCGGGATAAATTCAACTATACAGGATGTTAAATCAGCTTTAGGCTCAAAAGCTGATGGGTATAATATTCATGCTGCCAAAGGAGGGAAGGTCTTAAAAAAGCAGAAGATGTCAAACCTTTCCTCTCAATAACCGCCTATAATATGCCTCGTTTGGGACCTCAACGCGGAGAGTTAATAAAAGAACTTAAACAGTTAGGAACCAAGGTTATTGTAAATACACATAATTGGTATGGCAATGCAGACGAAGCCAGAAAGGCAGGAATGGAAACCTGTGAAGGTGTATATGGGGCAGATAAATATGTATACCAGCCGGATAAATCCATGCTTATAGACAGTATTCAAGCAATAACAGAAGGTAAGAAAATTCCTAAATACATATTTCAAGAAAAACCTAATATCCCATCCACTAATTCCTCAACTAATAATCAAAGAGGTGATTGGCTGGATCGTGTTATAGATTTTATTTTAAATGCTAACATTTTCTAAATAATTGAAATAATATTTACAATAATAACTAGTACTCTGACCGATTAAGGACAGCGTAAAAAATACTTATAGATTTTGATGAAAAATCCAATAGGTATTTTTGTAGGTGACTCAGTCACACTATTAAAGTCTTTAACTATTTCAACCTTATATATGTGCCTTTGGCACTTCTTATAACCAGCAAATAATCGAGCAATAAAAAATGCATAAATATTTTTTATTGCGTCCTTAATTACGCAAAGTGAGTATATTTTCGGTCAATACACTAGTAAATTGACACATATCGAATTTTTTATTACGTACTTAGAGCATATCCGATAATCCAAAAAGTGATGCTTATAGATTGCCACGCAAGCATAATTGTTGCTTATAATTGCGATTTAGGGCTCGCAATGACAGAAAAACTTATTTATCGGATAGGCTCTTATTATTTAACTTTAGCAAATCCTACAGGATAATGAGGAATATTACCCTTTTCAAGAGAGACTTTGACAAGATCACATTCAATTTTATTATTTTTACCGCAAAGCAATTCATTAAACTTATCAATATTGGACTTTTCCATATTTAGAATTGAAATTAATCTATTTAATTCACTATTGGAGCATATTAAGAAATTAGCATCAGAAATAATAGAATTATAATTATCAACTATGCTAGTTTCTTTAAATATACCTTTTCTGGAATTCTCTAAAATAGTTATATTATTGATTCCAGATTTATTCAATTGATCATTATCTTCAATTTCAATATTTTTTATACAGTCATTTACAACATTTAATGTGTTAATTAAAGATGCATCATTCTCATCAGCTAATAACCCAGATATATAGTTTTTATCAAAAGAAAGCTTATCATTCACTAAAATTCTTACCTGATTTAATATATAATCCAGATACTGAAAATCAATACATTTTCCTGCCACATATTTATTAAATATTATATTCATTCTAATAACAGTATTCTCTTTAAGGCATTCCTGCTGAGTAATGTCTGTTATCTGAAATTTAGAATTTTTATAACTGCTTAAATTTCCTACCCTATATAAGGCTAAATTTTCTAGCTCCACAGGAGTATCAAGAGTTAGATCCATACTTTCAAGACTTTGTAAATCTTCTGATAAATTTTTATCAATATTAATCAAAAAGCTTTCAAGCAAGTATTTAAAAATATTTTTCTTATGTAATGCCTGTCTAGCGTTATAGGTTGCAACATTCTTAATACATAACAATTCCTGCTCAATAGAGTTTAACTCTTTTGAAACAAAATCATTAAATTCATTCTTTCTTTCCTGAATATAGTTATATAAAAGAGCTTTTTTAAAGATATTTTTTATACATTGTTTAGAAATGCAAGGGTTATTATTTAAATCTTTCTGAAAAACGCTATAATCAGTTATTTTTCTTACATCTACATCATTTATCCAATACTGACTTACATTCTCAAGAACACCCTCATTTAACAATTCTTTAGAATTAAGCCATTTAGAGGTATATTCATATCCTCTTTCTCTAATAGTCTGATGAAAATCCTGAAATAACCCGATTTTGGTTAATAACTCAAATAATTTTTTCTCTTTAATTATATAAATTTTCTTTGAATATATAATTGGAGGAATTAAAAAATCAATTTTATCCTGGATATGTATTGGTGAAAATAAATAACATTCTAAGTTTGGCATACCTACCTCATAATATGGAGATTAAATTTATGACCTGAAAAGATATTTTAAAATCAGATATTCTCTAACTTCTTATTATTTTAAGCCAATAGTTCCGTTTAAAATTTCACATATTTTCGGTTTTTATAACTTCGCTAAAATTATATAATTCAAAAAGCTAGAAAAAACCTTCTTTATCCAAAGAAAAACCCAATATAAGCAAGTCACTTATCAAGGTTTACAATGAAGAATACATCTATAAAACCAAAAATAAAACTTTAATAAAGTAAAAGACTTTTATAATTTAAGACTATATTACTCGAATTGCTTGTATGTTAAATAAAGAAAAA
>MFRQ01000114.1 GCA_001784615.1 Candidatus Melainabacteria bacterium RIFOXYA2_FULL_32_9 | reverse complement strand
TTTGAAATATTAACTTTAACAGCAGAAAATATTGTAAGGATAGCTATGATAAGGATTTCCCTCAAAAAATGTTTTTAACAAAACAGCTTCTTAGTGAGATGGGAAATGCTATTTATCTAGAAAAAAGCTTTAGTTTTCCACTTGATGATATTATTATCTGCGGATATATAGATAGAGTAGATAGGTTGGATAATGACAAAGTAGAAATTATTGATTATAAAACTGGCAATATAAGAAATCTGCCTCAAGATGATCTTCAATTAAACTTATATGCACTAGTTTGCAGGGATTATCTTGATTTAATCCCTGCAAAACTAAGTTTGTATTTTTTGAAAACCAATCAGAAAACAAGTGTTGACGTGAGTAATGTATATATTGATTTGGTAAAAAATTTAGTACTAAATACAGCAGATAAAATTCTTTCTCAAAATTTTACTATTACTCAAGAATCACTACAGAATTGTAATGATTGCTGTTATCAGAAAATATGCCCTAAATTGCCGAATTAGCTAGCAAGACAGCTTTTTAGGTATTCTATCGTTTTTAACTTGTTTTCATATAGGTACTTGATGAATTTTAAGTAATTTTTGTTTGTGGATGAAATAGTTACGCTAATTTCAAATCCGTCTGAGCAAAATGGTTCATAGTCGTAAACTACATAACTATTATATTTACTTCTCCATTCTTTTTTCTCGATCCGACAGTTATTCTCTATAGCTATTTTTTCAAGCCATGGGAGAATATCTTTGGATATGTTTCTAAATTCCAATATGTTGGAATTATAGATTCCATCCGCGTATTTTTGCCCCATATTCATAACTTCTCCCTCCTGCTTGATGGCTTTTTACACGCACGTAGTATTTAATATGTTTTTTAAAGATAAATTTATCTACATCTGTATAAAGTTTATGGCATATTTGCAATTTTTATAATAAACAAAAGACCAATATCTTATAGTGATAAAATTGATAATTTATTTCATAAAAATAATACTTTTGGTGAATTTTAAATTTATACTTTTAGTCATGCAAAAAAATAGTAGTACATCGTAAACAGATAGATTTAAATTAAGTCTATCTGTTTCGAAGACTACAGTTGATGACTTAAGTTAGGTGATAATATCACCTAAAAAAGAAGAGACAAACTATTGTTTGTCTCCCTATGATAAATTTTAAAATTAAGAGTTAGAGTTAAAGGTTAATTGGTATCAAAGATTGAAAAATTGCCAAAAAAATTTTTTATAAAAGTAGTTCTAAGATTGAAGCATTTCTTGCATCGTATGCTAAGTCTCTGGTTCTTCTAGTTTTATACATATATGTTCTTAATGCTTCTCTGATTAATTCGCTTCTACTTCTTTGCTCTTTTTCAGCGATTTCATCAATTGTGCCTAAAAATTCATCAGTCATTGAAATTAAAACTCTTGCCATAACCCATCTCCTTTATTAATTAATAATCCCAGTATTACTTGTTTGATTTTTTACCCCTATTTATATAAACGGATTTAGAGATGAAAAATTGCCTATTTTTTTGATTTTTTTTTAAAGTTTACAAAACTTAATTTTTAGAAGCCCGCATTACCAGCAGGAGCGTGATGATCAGGCAATGGAGGAACCGGTGGGGTATATTCAGGCTCTGGAACAGGAGCATTTAAGGGTTTTGGAATAGGAGGCTGATTATTCTGTTTATTACTTGACTCTGTTTGTTGCATTATTTCAGTTTCTTTTGGTGTTTCCTGGGTACTTGTCTCATTAGCTGACAGTCCTTCTTCATTTACAATATCATCATTTTCAAGAGATTTTGCATTTAATTTATCTTTATCATTAATAGTTATTTCAGGGTATAGGAAGCCCATAATAGGATTATTGGCTTCTACAACACGCATATATTGCCCCCAAATGATTGCAGGTACAGTTCCTCCAGTGACTCCATGATTAGAAGTGTTATTATCATTTCCAATCCATATCCCTGTAACCACATTAGGAGTAAATCCTATAAACCAGGCATCTTTATAACTATCTGTGGTTCCCGTTTTTCCTGCAGCAGGTCTGTCAATATTTGCAGCCCTACCGGTTCCCATTTTAACGACTTGTTCCATCATTTCAACCATGTAAGCGGCTGTTTTAGTGTCTAAAACTCTTTTATAGTTACTGCCTGCTTGATAAATAGTGCGTCCATTTGGAGTTTCCACTCTTTCAACACCATATGGTTCGACTTTTACACCACCGTTGGCAAGCGCTCCATAAGCAGTTGACATTTCAATTAGTTTTACTCCATTAGAACCAAGGGCAATAGTAGGATCATGTGCAAGATATGTATTAATCCCAAGCCTTCTTGCCATGCTAATAACGCTATCAACGCCAACTTCCTTTATAAGTCTTGCTGCAATTGAGTTGGATGAGTAAGCTAAAGCTTGGTATAAAGGAATTCTGCCTCTATATCTGCCAGCATAATTTCGAGGACTCCAGTTACCTATACTTACAGGCGCATCAGTATAAATTGATTTAGGATTTAAGCCTCTCTCAATAGCTGCTGCATAGACAAAAACCTTAAATGATGAACCGGGTTGTCTGACTGCAAGCGAAACCCTATCAAATTGGCTGGAATAATAATCCTTACCACCTATATATGCAAGAATTCTACCTGTTACTACATCAAAAGAAAGGAGTGCGACTTGTTGATAGGGCTTTTTCAATCCCCATCTTGACATATTCTCTCCTACTCTTTCGTCTGCAACACTTTGATATTTATACTTTAGTGTGGTGTAAATTTTATAACCACCATGAATAATTTCTTCTTCTGTTAGCCCTGCTTTGTCTCTTAGTTCTTTCATTACCAGATCAACAAAATATGGAGCTTTATTTAAAGCATATGGCCTATGAGACTTATTAATTTTTATTGGAGCTTTGTTAGCTTTTTCTGCTTCTTCTTCAGTTATACACCCCATTTTAAACATTCTTTCCAACACCATAGCTCTTCTGGCTTTGGCTTTTTCCATACTTTGGTATGGAGAATAAGCTGATGGTGCTTGTGGTAATCCTGCAATTAACGCAGCTTCAGGTAGAGTTAGGTCTTCTATTTTTTTATTAAAATAAATTTCAGCAGCAGCTGAAACTCCATAAGCCCCTTCACCAAGATAAACGTTATTTAGGTACATTTCGAGGATTTCATCTTTAGGCAGTGTTTTTTCAAGCCTATATGCGATTATTAACTCTTTAATCTTTCTATCCATGGTTTTTTCCGTAGACAGAAAAAGTATTCTTGCAAGCTGTTGAGTTATTGTACTAGCTCCTTGAACAACCCTTCTAGCCATAAGGTTTGAAATTGTGGATCTAATGAGCGCTATTGGGTCAAATCCTTTATGAATATAGAAGTTTTTATCTTCTGTTGCAATAATGGCTTTTTTTAAGTTATCCGGTATTTGTCTGATTTGTACTTTTTTATATTTGTATGAACCAAAGGTTTTTATTACTACCCCATCACTTGAGACAATTTGTGAAGCAAGGGTTGGTTGATAATTTTGCAATTCAGAAATTGGTGGCAAATTATTGAGGTATAGTAATCCTGAAGCGATGCCAGCCAAGACAAAGGCTAAGAATAAAATTATTGCTATTGAGCAGAAACCTTTTTTATTTTGTCTGTGTTCATTCATTTTTAATTGACCTGTAGCTATTCTCACATTAATAATATATTATCAAACATAAATAAAAATTTTAAAAATTTTATTTGGTTAAACACCGAATTTTCTAACTTATAGTAAATCGAAAATAGAATTTTTTATAGCAATTTAATTACAATAATAGAATTGAGTTAAGTTATCAGAGAAATTACTAATAATGTTATGTTAAAGATAAGAGCTATATGCACTGTTAGACGGATTCATCTAGTATTAATAAGTATATTTGTACTATCGATTGCTGTTTCTTCTGTACGTTTAAACATTTTATATTTCATAAATATAATAAAGCATAATCCTTCTATTTCAGGAAAACAAGATATAATTTTTTTTGAAAAGCATTTTTCGCCAGTAAAAAGTTTTTTGCCTCCAGGAAGTGTGGTTGGTTACATTTCTGATAGTTATAAGTCAGATAATATGGATTATTTTTTGACTCAATTTGCTCTTAATCCTTTAATAATCTCAAATAAGTCTAATAATGAAATTTTTATAGGGAATTTTAGGTCAGTCAATTATCGTAATATTTGTTTGAATAATGGATTTGAAATTATTAAAGATTTTGGCGGTGGTGTCATTTTACTTCGAAAGAAAAGCCAATGATATTTAAGCTATTACTAGTACTACTTTTACCCATTCTATCAGGATTTTTTCTGATTAATTTATTTTGGAGAGATAAATCCTCAGTATTTTCTGACTTCTTATTAAAATTATCTTTATCTGTAGGATTAGGTATTGGGCTTTCTTCCTGTTTATATTTTGTTTTATTGATGTTTTTTAATGACTTTATTAGAAGTTTTATTTTTGTAGAGTCCGTTTTAGCTGTATTTTTGTCAGTATTTCTTGTTTATAAAGTTCGTAAAAAGAATTTAAACATAAATTTATTCTTTTCAAGTTTTAAATACCGGATTTATCAGATACCTTTATTCCTTACATTTTTGGCGTCTTTCATTTTAGCTATTGCCTTTTTTCTGATTAACTCTATGAATAATCCATATGGAAACTGGGATGGGTGGGCTATATGGAATATGCGTGCCCGTTTTATCTTTAGAGGTGGGGAATCTTTTATAAATACTTTTTCAAATTTAATTGATTGGTCTCATCCTGATTATCCAATTTTACTGCCTGCATTCATTGCTCGTTGCTGGAATTTCGTCGGTAGTGAAACGCAGATTATACCTGTACTTATACAATTATTATTTACATTTTTTACAGTATTATTACTTTTTTCTTCATTGTCTCTACTTCGTAGTAAGGTGCAGGGATTATTGTCAGGTATGATACTCTTAAGCTCACTATTATTCATAGCTGAAGGAGTTACTCAATGCGCAGATATTCCAATAAGCTTTTTCTTTCTGGCAACTATAGTTTTATTTTATTTGCAGGATAGGTTTGTTTCAGAAAAATATTATTTCTTATTGCTGGCAGGAGTAATGTCCGGACTTGCTATTTGGACAAAAAATGAAGGATTTTTATTTTTAGTTTGTTTAATTATTGCACGATTATTAGTGTGTATTCCTATTAAAGGCTATAAAGTTCTATTTCGGGAATTAATGTGGTTCACACTTGGGCTTATGCCCGTATTGCTAATAGTTATGTACTTTAAGTTACAAGTAGCACCTGCTAATGATATATTTTCTAATCTTACTTATCAGAGTATCTCTGATAAATTACTGGATTTTTCCAGATATGCACAATTAACTGACATTTTTAAACACAAAATTCTAGAATTTAGTCAGGGAATTGTAAGTCCGTTATTAATAATAGCTTATTCGATTGTTATAGGAATAAAAATAGAGAAAGAAGACAGATTAAATATATTGTTCTCATTTTTACTATTCATATTTATGTTAATTGGATACACATTTATTTATATAATTACGCCTTATAATCTTAGTTGGCATGCCGAGACTTCTTTACACAGGCTTATATTACAGCTTTGGCCAACTTTTATATTTATTTATATGATGATAATAACTTATCCTGAGTATTATTTTAAAAAAGAATAGTAAGTACTAAACGGAGTTATAAACATAACTCCGTTTAAGATTATAATATATAGATTATTTATAACTATTCATTTGTCCGTGGCCACTAAATTGATTTGATGAATATTGGGTCCTTGCTCTATATTGATCTACATAAGCTACATAAGATGGTAACTTTGTTAAATAGTCAATAGGAGGATAGGGCCTTCCTTTATATGTAACTTCAAAATGCAGGTGTGGTCCGGTTGATCTTCCTGTTGAACCTACAAGACCAATTACCTGACCTCTTCTTATGTAATCACCAACTTTTACATAATTATATGAATTATGGCCATATGTAGTCTGAATTCTTGGCATGCCAGGAATATCAGGGTAGTAATGGTCAATTGTAATAGCAATACCATAACCGCCACGCCAGCCACTTTTAGTTACATAGCCATCCTGCACAGCATAAATAGGTGATCCGTATGGAGCAGCTATATCGATGCCGTCATGGGACTTGGTAATTCCACTAAACGGATCGGATCTATAACCAAAATTGGATGATATTCCCCCTAATACAGGTCCAACCAGCTGCATTTGTTCGGCTATAGCAGGTGTTACTTGTAAAATATTTATGATTAGTATTACTAATAAAATTCTAAAAATAGATTTCACTCATATACTCCCAAGATTTTACCAATTAAACTAATGCTATAAATTATTTTACTGGTTTTCATCATATAAATGTATGGAATTTCGTAAAAGCCTAAAAAAATGATACAAATTTTTAAAATAGTAATTAACTACTGAATTATTGCTGATTATTTACTAGTTTTAGACATTAAGTAGGTAACAAAAAGTTTTCACGTCTTATTATTCAATTTAGTAATTCCGTTTATTATAGCTGTATC
>MFRQ01000113.1:5526-7683 GCA_001784615.1 Candidatus Melainabacteria bacterium RIFOXYA2_FULL_32_9 | reverse complement strand
TTAAAGAATGATGACAAAATAATTATTAGAAATTCAGGAAATAACAGTAAAATTCAAGTAAGAATAAATGGACAAGGTCCTTTAAAACCTAAAGAAAGCTCAGAAATAAAGCCTGGCGACACATTAAAACTTGGAAATCAAGTCTATTTATTTGATAAAGACAATAATTATAAATTAAGGTTTATTAGAAAAGATGAAAAAGACACCATTAACAAGCTTTTTCCATTAGGTGTAAAAAATATTGATTTTTGCCAAAGTATTGGTGATTGTTATCTGCTATCTACCTTGAAATCTCTGTCAAAAAATCCAAGAGGGGCAGAATTATTGATGAAAATGATAGAACCAATGTCAGATGGTGGATATAAGGTAACTTTTCCTGGTCTTCCAAAAGAAAGCTTCGAGGTTACCAGACAAGATATTCAAAATATGGGAAATGCAGAAGATTCAGTTAAAAGTAATCACTTAGGAGTGAAAATTATAGAGCATGCTTATTTTAAGCTAAGAAAAAATGTCGATGAGTCTTTAGGACCAGAAGATCCACGTATTTCAAAGTATAAAACTAAGCTAGTATTGCTAAATTTTGGGGATATTGGTGAAGCATTATATTTACTAACTGGCATGAAAACTCTGTTTTTCCCAACTGAAAAACTTGATGATAAGATGATAAAAGAATTATTTAAGACTCTAAAAGCGAACAATATGCCAACTGTTGCAATGACAGGTAAAAATATTTCTCCTCAGGGAAATATGACCAAATCAATGCACGCTTATTGTATTTCTGAAATAAATCCTGAAAAAGAAGAAGTAACCATTATTAATCCAGATGATAGCAGCAAAGAATCTAAAATTAGTTACAAAACTTTCCTGGAAAATTTTACTTATATAAGTTGTGTTAACTTAAAATCCCAATAAATTTTATCGTTAAACTAAATTCTAGATAAAATTGATGAATGATTTAAATCATTCATCCGTTCACAATTACTTATGGCTCTCTTTTATGGTTTTTCTTGTGTCTAATGCAAGTAAATCTTATTTTGGTGCGCATGCTCATTTAGGCATGGTTATTTTGTTTGACATATAAATAATCGCTATGTCATTACGAGGAGCAAAGCGACGTGGTAATCTTTCTAATGTACACCAAATAGATTGCCACGCAAGTACGATTGCTTTTTAAAGCCAAGTTTCATGGCTCGCAATGACATGGCTATATTATTAGTGTATTTCAACATTTTTTAGGCAAATGCCTAGTTTAATATTTAAATTTAAAACCATGACAGCAGACTCATCAAGGCATGGTTGTTTGACATATAAATAATTCGAACTCACGCTTAACGGGCCTTTGTAGAGGGATAAAATTTGCCAAAATCTTATTTTGGTGCGCACTGCGCACCCTACCTGGCTGCTTTAGATACAATAACCGTAACCATCCTAATAAAAGCAATCCTGCTATGTTTGATATGGTATTAAAACAGGCTACTTTTGCTTAGTTTTGCTAAATTCGTAGAATTTTTTATCAACCTCAAAGGAATATTCCTTTAATTTAAGGTCAAATTCTTTACTCTGAGCAGTTAAATTTGCTTTGATACTATCTATTTTATAATTTAATCCCTTAATTTCACTATCTACACCCTTAAATCGATGTTCTATACAATTGAAATTATTACCAAAAAAAGTAATAGCGGTTATTAAAGCTGCTAAAATAACCCAATTATCTTTAAAAAAACCCTTTATTTTTTCAAGTATGGGCTTGCGTAGTCCGCTTGGTATATCAGGATCAAAAGTATTATTAGATGTTTCATTTGCATTTATCATATTCAATCTTTAAAATTTCCTGTTTGATCTATTAATCCACCAGTAACAGCATTAAAAAACATAGAATATCCACAATTACTACAAGCAATAAAAAAGAATGGGAAAGAAGGTCCACCTATTCTAAAACCATCTTTACTGTATTCGGTTAAAACTGTTAAGTTTTCTCCTACTGTCCAATTCCCTTGTCCGCAATATTGGCATTTTACAAGACTTGGATTTTTTTTATTTAAAAGACTTATTATTTTCTGTTGTATTAATTTTTTATCCACTTTTTTACCATTTATTAAATTATCAATAAACAGCATTATATTATTTAACATATATGTTAAACTCCTATTTATTATG
>MFRQ01000113.1:599-5468 GCA_001784615.1 Candidatus Melainabacteria bacterium RIFOXYA2_FULL_32_9 | reverse complement strand
ATTGCATTGAAGCGATTAAATACTGTAAAAGAATATAATTATATTTTTTTAATATTCACTTAAAATTTAAACCAAGCATAATTAACTTATATTTATAGAAGAATTTGAGAAGCACAAATAAGCTTCTCATCATACTTGAAAAAACATATTTTCCAGATATGATAAGTATTAAAGCAATTCTTCTAAAATGCTACTAAAAAATATAAAGTTATTATCAGCTGGCAAGCTGAAACCCAAATACAACAAGCAATCGGGACGTAGCGCAGCTTGGTAGCGCACTACCTTGGGGTGGTAGGGGTCGCAGGTTCAAATCCTGTCGTTCCGATTTTTAAACTTAACAGATAATCCTGCAAATTGCTTGCAGGATTATTTTTCTAATATGTTAGCGAGCTCTTAATTGTTGCGCTTTTGGCAAATGATAGCTATTCTCGAACACATCTTCCAGTATTTCCCTATAGCATTCAGGGATTCCTTCTCTAAGCTTGTCTAGGATAATTCTTTTACTTAATCCACCATTTTCACTTAAATAAATATCTTTTAATGATTTTAAAAACCATTTTACCCATTTTATTTCTTCTTTTGCCTGTAATAGTTCTTCATTAACTTTTGCGTTTTTCTTAAAAACAAGATTTACTTCTTCATTAACTCTTTTACTGACTTCTTCTTGAGCAATTTTATCTATTTCAGATTTTAAATAATCTCTTTCTTCTTTAATCTCTATTAGTTTTGCTGTGAGTTTTTCTAATTGTTTTATATCATAAGTATTTTTATCGTTTTCTCTTTTTAACTTTATTGTTCTTACCATCAATTGGTCATATTTCCAGGTTTTGTTGCAATTTGCATAATTATACATTTGTTTGTATTTAGAAAATTTTCTCAGTAAACCCTCATACTTTTTCTCTAATTTTTTGTACTTACTCATAGTTACTATCATAGTCCGCTCATCCTTTCAGTTTATATAACCTCATCTTCAAAATAGGGGGAATATATGGATAATATTTTTGAATATAAACTAATTTATTTTGTTATTATAAATTTAAAACAATTTTAGAATTGTTTCATCGGCAAGAGGGTTTAGTAGAAGTAAATCCATGGATTAGTTTACAAATTCATATACTATGTTGGGTTAAGTTTAAATGTGTAATAGAAATGTCTGAAATGTTTCATATTTAGTTGCTTATCTTAATTGCCTTGTCTGTATCTGGCTGCTTAGTCTATAATGTTTTTTATAGAAATGGAAATTCGAGGAAGAGAGATGGGCTTAAATAAAAAAATTCGGATAGCTTTCATTAAATTTGGAGGATTAGCCGCTGCAGGAACTGAAAGGTGGCTGCAATATATGGCTGCGAATCTTCCAAAAGATGAATTTGAAGTTGATTATTACTATTGCAATTCTTTTCCTTATTTCAAGATCAAGGGAAGTGAAACAAATCGTGACCGCTTTAACTATATGCGAGAAAAAGGAGTTAATCTTATCCAATTTACTGTGAAAAAGATTAATTCTGATTGTTATCCTGCCAGATGGGAAGAGACTGATTTTTGGGATGTTTTTGATTCTCGAAAGTATGATTTTGTGCAAACAGGAAAGGCAGGCGCAAGAGAATACCCTTATTTTAAAATTAATTTACCTGTTATTGAATTTGTAGCGCTTACCGGTGGGGTTGATCATAGTCCAAATATTGTTTATAGTATTCATCCTTCAGACTGGCAAAGGAGTTGCTGGACTAATGTTGGTGGGAGAATTGATAGAAGTTGCGTAATACCTGTTCCTGTTGAAGAGCCGGCATCAAGCGAGAATTTTAGAGAAGAATTAGAAATTCCTGAAGATGCACTTGTAGCTGGTTATCATCAAAGAAATAATGATGAAATATATAGTCAAATTCCACTTGATAGCTTTTCTAAAATATATAATCCAGACAGACATTTTATTATAATGGGGGGAAGCCAATTATATCGAAAACAGGCAGAAGAATCGGGTTTGAAAAATGTTCATTTTCTCGATCATAGTGGTGATGCACAAAATATTTCCAAATTCCTTAATACTTTAGATATTTTTGCGCATGGAAGGTTTGACGGAGAGACTTTTGGGACAGTTTTTGCGGAAGCTATGATACATGGAAAACCCTGTTTATCCCATAGTAGTGTGATAGGAAACAATGCACACAAAGAAACTATGGGAAGTGGTGGACTTTTTGCAGAAACGGCTGATGATTATACTGTAATGCTGGATAGGCTATACACTGACAAGGAATTGCGTAATGAATTAGGCGCTAATGCTTATCAAATTGCCAAAAATTCTTATACATTGCCAAGTTGTGTTGAAGCATTAAGGAAGCTTTATCTCAAAATATACGAAGAGATGAGTAATAAAACGATTACAGTCCCTGTTGTTGATAATGCTAATAAGCGACCATTAATATATGATTGTTTTACATTTCTAGATGAGCTTGAATTGCTTGAATTAAGGCTTGATTCTCTAAATGAAACGGTAGATTGGTTTATTATAGTTGAATCAGCCAAAACTTATGATAATTTACCTAAACCATTGTACTATCAGGAAAATCAGGATCTTTTTGCAAGATATGCAGATAAGATAATGTATATGGTTGTAAATAAGTTTCCGGCAGACAGCGCAAATGTAGCTTTGAATCAAAGTTTCCATAGAAATTGTCTGTCTGTCGCCCTAAAAGAATGCAGTATAGATGACGTAATAATTATTTCGGATGTTAGTGAAATTCCTGATCCCGATAAAATTAAAGGTTCCCTGAATATCCCTGGAATTAAAGTTTTCGAGCAAAAACAGCACAACGTTAATCCTAAGCTGACTACAGTTGAGACCTGGCTTGGCTCATTGATGCTAGAAGGTAGAGATTTAATTAGTATTGATGAGCTTATAGAGCAACGAAATTCAGGTACATTTACAAAAATTGAGAATGGTGGATGGGTAGTTAAAGGCTTAGGAGGTTGCTAAGCCACATTTTTTAAGTCATCAATTATTCCAATAATACCACTATCATTATGTGGTAGCTAAGCCACATTCTCAAGTTAATGATCATTCCAGTGAGGACTTGAATTGGGTAATATCCATACCAAATTTTTAATCAATTTTCATATTCTATCTAATATGTCCAGTTAAATTGCTATGTTTATTTAAACAAATAGTATTTTTATAGGGTGTGAATCTTATATAAATTTGTTATTATAAATATACAATTTATAGCCTGAGGATATTAGGTTTGCTAATAGATTCTAAAAAGAAAGCTTTTTCGCTTGCAGAAGTGCTTATTGCATTGGTAATAATAGGTATAGTTGTAGCTATTACTATTCCTGCTTTAGCCCATGATACGCAGGACAAGCAATTCAGAGCTAAATGGATAAAACTTATGTCAACTTTGATACAAGGAACAGTTAGGTTACAGACTGCTAATGGTGGACAACTCTGGGATATGACTACCTCTAGTAATATGATGGAAGAGTATAAAAATTATCTTATATTGATAAAAGAAGTAAATAGTGCTGATAGTCTTTTTCTTGATAGTACTCTATATAGATGCTATAAGGGTTCACCTGCAACATGTACAGCGTATCCTAACGCTCCTGCCGGTATACTTTCTGACGGAAGTTACGTAGTTTTTAAAAGTGAAAACAATTGTTCTGCAAGTGAATCAGGATTATCAGGTATTTGTGGATCTTTTATAGTTGATGTAAATGGTGTAAGTCCGCCAAATATGTGGGGAAAGGATCTTTTTCAGGCTTGGGTAGTTTATTCTCAAACAAAAGGATATCAAGTATTTCCCGTAGGCAGCAATGGGGATGGATATACTTGCCAAGCTGAAAGTGAGGAGGACAGTACTTCTCTAGGATGTTCAACATATTCTCTTTTGCATGTTGAAATGCCAAATACATAATTCATTACTCTGTCCCCAAAATTATGATAATTGTTGAAGTAGGGTATATCTGAATTCACCCTACTTCTTTATAACTTTTAAATTTAGCAATCCATATGGTTATGCATAATTGCCCAATATTTGTATTTTTATAATTATGATTTAATCGTGATTGTAAAAATTTTCTTAATTAACTTGAATTGCTAATTAATTTTAGCCAAAATTCTCACCCCCCCTGCCTCCCTAAAAGTACCTTGCAATATTCATTAAAACTTGATCCTGAATCAGCACAGTTTTGCATAATGACTCCTTACCCTGGAGCTAAAATATATGAAATTTTATTTAAGGAACAAACAAAAAATTATTGCGTATTTTAAAACGCAAATCTGTCATTGCGAGCGAAGCGAAGCAATCCATTAAATAATGCTATAATTTGGATTGCCACGTCGGGCTTTCAGCCCTCCTCGCAATGACAATATCACTTTATGCGTAAGTATTTTTTGTTACCTCCTTACTTGGCGATTCTTTAAAACTTTATATCGTTAAGTCTTTAATTAAATCTATACGCTAACAATTTTATATAATCAATTGTTACTTTTAGTAAACTTATTAAAAATAATTCAGTCAAATTGGCAGTTTTGTTTTTTTAGGGTTTATTATATTATTGAGAACCCGATAAGGAGGATGGCTTTAAATAATTATGATTCTAAGGAAGATATTCTCAGCATTTTTAATTGCAATATTTATTAGCATTTCTCAAATTAATGCTGAACTATTAGCTAATACTAATAATGATGGTATTTATAAGATTAGCACTGCTTATTTAGGTGTAACTCCAGTAGATATCGATAATTTTGCCAGAGTTGATGATTACTTTTATAGAGGTTCACAGCCTGATAATTATGATATTAAAGCATTGTCGTCTCTTGGTATAAAAACTATAATTAATTTAAGAAAACCTACGCTACTTAATAGATTGGAT
>MFRQ01000113.1:0-464 GCA_001784615.1 Candidatus Melainabacteria bacterium RIFOXYA2_FULL_32_9 | reverse complement strand
AGTTTTACGGTCAGGACGCAGCCTTGCATGGCTTGTGGTAAACAGCCTCATCGGGATAATAATACTCTGGCTGGTAAACCTCTTTCCTGCAATAAACATTCCTATCAATATATGGAGCGTGCTCATAACGGTATTTGGCGGCATAGCAGGGGTGGCACTTTTGATATTGCTAAACCTTGCAGGGATTACGCTCTAGCACTAAGCGCAAAAAGCTAAGGCGGGAGATACCGGATGGCAAACGATGGCCAGCTTGGCCCGATCATCACGATAGTCATCCTTGCAGTCATTACATGGCTTGCCCTCACTTCTGCGCAGGCGCTGGAGCCAATTATAATAAACAGCATAATCGGCATTGTAATGCTTGTGCTGCTCAATTTCCTGCCGTTCATAAATATCAGGATCAATATATGGAGCGTGCTCATAGCAGGCCTTGGCGGCATTGCAGGGATTGTGCTGCTTATAGT
>MFRQ01000112.1 GCA_001784615.1 Candidatus Melainabacteria bacterium RIFOXYA2_FULL_32_9 | reverse complement strand
ATCGCAGCAAACACAACAACTTATGCTTCAAATATAGGAGCTACTCCTAATCCAGGAGATTTCTATTACTATAGAGTTATAGCAGTTAACGGTACAAGTAAATCTCAACCGTCTAACACAGCTAACACTCAAATTAGTATTACAAATCCACCAACAGCGCCTGGCAATTTAACCTCTCTAGTAGGGAAGGATATAAGTGGTAATAATGCTGTTGTTTTAAACTGGCAGGATAATTCAAGTGATGAGCAAGGATTCAATATATATGTATCCAATTTAGCTACAAGTGGCTTCACTAAGCTAGCTACACTTGCTCCAAATCAAAATCTTGTAGTACATATCCTTAATTCATTATCTGGTAATACAACTCTATACTACTTGATTAAAGCATTTAATTCAGGTGGAGAGTCTACACCAACAAACACAACATCTGTTAATGTTCAATAGATGCTCGTAGAGTAACCGATTAATCATGAAGAGAGAGTAAGTTTCCTCTGGAAACTTACTCTCTCTTACATTATATCTTTCGATTTCTGTCCCAACAATTAGAAGATTTAGAAGATAGCTCTTATGAGGGAGCTATCTTCTTTAATTTAACCTTGATACCCCTCATCTAATAGTGCTCTAATATTATTTGAATTCAGTTTTTGAAGTACTGATTCCGGCATATGCTCTTTATATAAATATGCTAACTTAACTTTTAACGATTTTGTCTTCGTTAAGTTGTAATTTAATGACATGTCATTTGTCCATTGAAGTTTATAAGGATCATCCCCACGTAAAAAGTCTATGTAATCAAGCTTATTCTCAAATGCATATTTAATAAACTCAATCATTAATAATTTTGTAGGTGAGTATTTTTCATAATCTGGATCAATCGTACCATTCCAGAATGAAATGCTTTTTTTATTTAAAAGCACAATATCATAAGCAATAGGAACATTGTTACACTTCAAATATACAATCATTTTTGACTCAGGATTACCGTTACAAAAATAATCTTTAATAAAATTTGCTTTTCCTTTTTCTATAAAATAGCAGAATCTATCATTTATACCTTTTTCCATCAAGTCTTTTTGTCTTTTAATGTTCATATTAGCTACAATTTCAATATCTTTTTCTGTAATATCCTTTTTAAAAACATACTCAACCTTATCAAAATCCCTTTCCAATTTATTTTGAAGGCGCCTTAAATCTTTTTTAAGGTTTTTACTTAGTTGATTAATATAATCATCACTTGATTTAAACCCTGATAGTTGAATTTTATGACATTCTCTGTATGACTGAAATTTTAAATTCAATGACTCAGCATACTTTTGCCACAAATCAAAATTAGGATAATATGAATTTATCTGACCAAGCCCAAGATAATCATAAGAAATATCGTTTAATGCAAAATCTATCAGGGATTTAAAGATTTCTTCTCTATTCTCATCCTGTTCGATTAAAAAATCGAGATAATCAGAAAGATCTCCACCGAGAAAACATAGTTTTGTGAATTTTAAATATTTTAAAATGCTCAAGTGCTTGAGATATAAGGGCGCAATTCCTACTATTTTATTGCCCTTTTGCGCTACAAGAATTTTAAGTTCATCTGACCCTTTATGCTGCTTCCACCAGGTATGCATCCAGTCAAACGTATTTACTGTGATCAATCCTTGAGCTAATCTATCCCATTCATCTTTCAGTTCTAGAAATTCTTGTTCATTTTTAATAACTCTAATATTCATAATATAACTCCAGATTTTCTTACTAATACAAGTACTTTGTTTCAAAAATTATAATAATTGTTACAGGAGGGTACGTTCTCGGAGAAACCTTGCCTGTCTAACAAGCACAGTGACGGAGAGAATTTACCCTCCTAAACTTATAAAACAATTCACTCGTTAGAAATCAACCTGATAACTCTCATCCATTATTAGTCTAATATCTGCTGAATTAGATTTAGTTAATAATGCTTCAGGTAGAAATTTTCTGCTATAAAATATGAGTTTAGCTTTTGCTGATTTATTAGTTATTAAGTTGTAAATTTTAGAGGATTCATTAGTCCAATAAGCTTTATATGGTTCATTTCCTTCCAAAAAGTCAAAAAACTTATAATTATTTATAAAAGCATACTTTATTAGTTCATTTACTAGTATTTTTTTGGGTGAATATCTCTCATAATCAGGATCAAATGCACCATTCCAATATGACCAAGTATTTTTAGACAATACTGATAATGAATATGCAATGGGTACTCCATTAAGTTTCATATAAATAAGCATCTTTGTGTCAGAATTGTCTGTACAAAAATAATCTAATATGAAATTTCTCTTTTTCTCATCAAGAAAATAACAGGATCTGGTATGATCACCTTTTTCATAGAGATATCTTTGCCTTTTAAGGTTTATATTAGCGATTATCTTGATATCTTCTTTTGTTATGGCTTCCTTAAAAATATATTCCACATTTACTTCTTTTATTCGGTTATTAGCATTCCTCAAATGTTTTTTATGATTTTTATTTAAATTTTCATAATATTCATCATAAGATTTGAAATTAGAAAGATTTACTTTACGACTTTCCACTGCATATTCAAAGTTTAGTCCATATTTTTTAGCATATTTTTGCCATAAATCAAAATTTGGACAACAGGAATTAATCTGATTAAATTCTACAAAATCAAAACGTACATTCTTAAAAATATAATCTAATAAAGTATTAAAAGATCTCTCTTTGTGCTCATCCTCTTTTATAAAAAAATCAATATTGTCAGAAATTCTTGCGCCAAGAAAAGTTAGCTTTTTTATGGGAATATACTTTAATGCTGTTGAATTTTCAATATAAAGAGACGCTATACCAACAATTTCATTATCTTTTTCAAGTACTAATACTTGAAGTTCATTACCCTCTTTATGATTCATCCACCAATAATATATCCAGTCAAATTCATTGGTTGAATAAGTAGCAAGCCTATTCCAGTCCTCTCTGAGTTTCTGGAATTCTATTTCATCATTAATTACCTTAACTATCATGTATTCCCCCCTCGTCAAGTGATGATTTTATGCTGGTTGATCTAAATTTATCTACAAGAGGTCGTAGTAAACCAAATTTAAACAAATATGCCAGCTCTGCTCTGAAATTTTTCTTAGATAATATGTAATTTGTAGTTATATCATTTGTCCATTGAAGTTTAAACGGATCACTGCCTCTCATAAAGTCGAAATATTCATAATTATTTTCATATGAGTATTTAATAAGTTCATTGAAGAGTAATTTTGAGGGTGAATATACCTCGTAATCAGTATCAAAAGCACCATTCCAGTAACATAAACCTTTATCGTTTACCAATATCAAATTGTAAGCAATAACCTTGTCATCACACTTTAAATAAGCAAGCATTTTTGAGTCTGAATTACTATTGCAGAAATAATCACTTATGAAATTTTTTTCTTGCAAGTCAGTAAAATAACAAAATCTGTCTTCTTTTCCTTTTTCTATAAGAAATTTTTGTCTTTTGATGTTTATATCAGCAATTATTCTTATATCTTCAGGAGTAATATCACTCTTAAAAGTATATTCAACATTTTTAAATTCTTTTTTAACTTTATTTTGTCTTAACTTTATACTCTTTTTATGATTTTTTCCCAGCTGATTAAAATATTCATCATAACTATCGAACTTATTTAACCTGAGAATATGACATTTACTGAAAATACCGTAATCAATAAACTTTAATCCGAGCTTCTTAGAATACTTTTGCCATAAATCAAAGTTAGGATAATCACTGTTAATTTGTTTTAGTTCTAATATGTCAAAGGAAAATTTGTTTAATACATAGTCTAAAAGTGCTACAAATGTAGATTCTCGGTTCTCGTCCTGCTGAATTAAAAAATCTAAATAATCAGAAATCTTTCCCCCAAGAAAAGTTACTTTTTTAAAAGAAAGAAATTTAAATACATTAATGTTTCTGACATATAAAGGGGCAATCCCGACTGTTTTACCATCTTTTTCTGCCACTAAAATGCTTAAATCATTACCTTCTTTAAAATGTTTCCACCAAATATGCGTCCATTCAAACTTGTTAAAACTAATCATATCTTGTGCAAGTCTATCCCAATCAGTCTTAATAACAATAAAGTCTTCTTCATTGTCTATAATTCTTATATTCATATACATCTCCATTCTCTGCTCATAAGCAAAAGTCTTTATATGAAATTTAAATACTCTTTGAAAGAATATTTAATAGACAGAAAAGCAATTTTAAGAAGACTACTTTAATTAGTCCATAGTATATTTAATACATTTAAAAAAACTTATAAGCTAAAGAGAACCTTAAATATGAGATTCTCTTTAATATTTGCTAAACAAAGCTAATTATATACAGGGATTTCCTGCATATGCAATCCTTAATATTGCTGCCAGTTCTTTATCAACAGTTACTAAATCTTCTTTATTTAAATTCCTGAAAGATGTTTTACCAACTGCCTGAGTGGCATGCTGCATTTCAATTACAGATGACTTTAAAAAGTTTGCTAAGTTATTGGCAGATTCATCTATATCAAGTTTGTCTATTAATTTACCCTGAGCCAAACTAAGCTGAACAGGCACACTCTCAGGTACAGCTTTGACAACTTGAGTTTGTAATGAGGCCATTATGGCTATTGTAGCTATATATACTGCGTCTGCTCCTAATGCAAGAGCCCTCAAAAAGTCTCCTGGTTCTTTTAGCCCACCAGTAATTATTAAATTGTATTTGCTTTTTAAATTATTATCTTCTAGCCAGTTAACAGCTCTGGCCAAACCTAGCAAGGTGGGAAAGCCTACACTATCTTGAAGAGTTGGGTAAGATGATGATGTACCACCCTCAGATCCATCAATAGTAATAAAATCAGCGTCTGTTTGTGCTATTATTTCTAATTCCTTTTCAATAAAGTGCGTGGCCGCAATTTTTATTCCAACTGGAACGTCATACTCAGATTTTAACTTATTAATTAAATCAATAATATCTTGAGTTGAGTTAATACCTGGCATTCTGGAATGAATTACGGCATCTTTGCCGTCTGGAACATTCCATATTCTTTTTTGATAATCAGTAACTTCACTTGCTGGCTGTACATCATCTGTAGCTCCACCCCATGCGCCTTGGCCAAGCTGTACCTCTATAGCATTTACTCTTTTTAACTGTTCTGGTTTGCTTAACCAACCACCTCTATTATATTGTCCTATTAAATATTTTGCAGCTTCTCTTTCACTGTATACCAACGTACTTTCTCCGGTATTAGTTGCTGTTCCTGCTAAACTAGCACCTTTAGCAAGAGCAATTTTCATTTGTTCACTTAATGATCCGCCATTTGACATTGCTGAAATCATAATTGGTATATCTAATTCAAGAGGTTTCTTAGCCCGTGGACCTATAACAGTTTTTGTTTCAATTTTTGTATAGTCTTCAGGTGGGATCTGAAATAACTGCCTCGGATTCAATAAAATTTTATTCCAAGATGACAAGTAATTAGGGCTTCCAAGAGGCCTGGTTAATTCTGTTCCTCTTTCCGCTCTTAAAGCTGCCTCAACTATTGATCTTAAGGTTTCCTTTTGCACTACAGGAACCATTAAAAATAAATTATCAGAATAAAGTTTGGTAAATATTTCCTGAACTGCACCATCGATAATTGGATTTATGCCTTTTTTTAATATATCCCACGTAAAAGTCATATTCATCTCCTTGATTTCACTCATTTTACAGTGGTACATAGAGTATTTCATTTAATCTAGAATTTAAAGAGTCATATTAGCAATAAAAATCGATATAACTTACCTATTTTTGTAAGTTATAAAACCTACAACTTTTTGCGCATAGATATAAAGTTCAATAAAGCTATATAAAAGATTCATTAAATTTCACTATATTTAATTTCAGGTTAGGCACAGTTTAGGCACAAACCCTAAAAACAAAAAATCGGCTTTCGCCGAAAGTGTTGATTTTATTATTGGGCCCGGTAGGATTCGAACCTACGGCTAATGGATCATGAGAGCGTTTTTATAGCTTGATGAAGTTTGATAGAAATTGATCTTTTCTTTGTGGCAGTTGGATTTGTGAGAATGATCATTTTGTGTCAAAGCTTATTAAAATAGGATTAATTACACAAGAATTACACAAGATTTTTTTATTCTTAATCGAAACAGTCCGAGAATGTATTATGTTTTATTTATCAAGTTTTAAATAATCATTAATAGTATTTAATTTTGGTGCTTGCTTAGAAAATGTTAAAATACACTAATAATAAAGAGTGTCATTGCAAGGTGACAGAGTCACTTTTTTAAGTCATATTTCTAATAACATACACTGTCATTGCGAGCACCGAAGGTGCGTGGCAATCTATCTGGTGAACATTGGAAAGATTACCAAGGTGACACAGTCACCTTTTTAAATTCTATAAATACCGAAAACTGCAAATATTAGAAATCTATTACCAATCATTAAATATTATTCTAGGCAAGCACCTTAAGTTTTTCTTTATTATATTTAAATC
>MFRQ01000111.1 GCA_001784615.1 Candidatus Melainabacteria bacterium RIFOXYA2_FULL_32_9 | reverse complement strand
CCGTTTTTAAATTGTACCCACTTTATATCTCTGCTTCCAAGATCAACAATAGTAGCATTTTCAGGATTATTTAGTATTTTTTTAGCGCCGTAAGCAAGGGCAATAACTTCGTTTTCATAGCTGCCATCAGGTTTGATATGATTTTTCACCATATGACCTGTGGCACTATCAAAGTGTACTTTTAATTTTGACAGCATTTTTGTTGGAAATAAGAGTGTGCGCCCAAATAGAAAATTTCCTTCTTTGTCAATAAATTCTCTATCGTTAATACTCAGACTATACTCATCAGTAATCTCGCTAATTTTATTTAACGGGCTATTGACTAGATCATCTTGATCCGTATATAGCTCTAATACTTTACACCAACTTGTTCCTGCGTCTATTAATAGTTTACTCATTTTTACCCTAACCGTATAAATGCTTCTATTTTTGCCCTGACAGAGTTTGATGCCAGATCATCTACATCTACGAATAGTCCGTTATGTTTTCTTGCAAGATATTTAGCCAGCTGCATCTTAGCACAAAAAGTCTGAGCAAAGAAAACTGTAGGAATCGATTCATCTACGAGCATTTCAAGCTCTAAATCAGCTGGTCTTTTAGCTTCTACACATCTAGTCCAGCCAAAAACATGCGTTGTATCAGGAAATAGTTCCAATAGGCTCAAATCATTCGGAGGAACTCCCCAAAATCCCATTGTGGCCTCGCACTGTTGTAGCCCGACATTTACAGGTTTTATGACACAGTCCATCATAATCGTAATTTTTTCTTTTAAAGGTAAATTACTTGTAGCAATAGGTGTTGGGGCAATTGCGTCATTGTATTTATCATATCTTGTCTGAATAATTTCAAACCCTAAATCTTCAAGAATTCTTGCTGCAATCCTTGCTGAATCACATTTTTCTTCACCAACTGAAGCTATTATCAAGTCAGTCTTCTCTTTCAGTGCTACTGCATTATCTATAATATTAGTAATAATCTTGCAATAAGCATCCGGTACAACATTTGAAGATACCGCACCAAAATTAATATCCAGATCTACAAATTCATGCCCTGCATATTGTCCCTGAATTTTATTGAGAACTTCAGGATCAGGATATCCCCAAATACCAATTATTCTTTTATTTTGATTTATTAAATCCTGAATCTTATTCATATTACCTTAAGAATTAATGCTAAAATGTCATTAAGAGTACTAATAATACTACCACACAAGATTATACTGCAAAGAATATTATTCTTCGATATAAATTTTTCTTGATGAATTCACCTCTCTTGGATTAATATAAGTAACATATTATTGAGATTTATAGTGAGTTAGAGGAAGTACAAAATGACTACAACCCAGAATGTAGGGCTAACAGAAAAAGAATTAAACGAATGCCGCAAAGTCGTTAAAGAGGCATTAAATGTGCTGGGTAAAGATAATTTATCCTTAATTATGCACGGTGTAAGTTTTCCTTCAAAATCAAATGAAGATACAGGAACCGGCACAATAAATTCTAATGGAGCAAGGGAACTTATTAATTTTGTTGAGCAATTAGGATTTAACAGTATACAACTTGGACCTGACGGAAAAACCAAATCAAACGATGCTTCACCTTATGTAGGTACAATATTTTCTACTAATTCATTATTTATTGACTTATACGAGTTAACAACTCCTGAATGGGATGAAATTCTTAGAAAATCAACTTTTGATAATATTGTGGAAAATAATCCTAATAAAGGTCAAAGTCGTCTGGCTTATACATATATTTATCAAAAGCAAAATGAAGCTCTTTATGAAGCTTATAATAGTTTCAAGACAAAGTTAGCTGATAAAAAACCATCTAAAACTATCAAAGAAATAGAGAAAAAATTTAAAAAATTCCAGAAAGAAAATAAAGAGTGGCTGGATAAAGATGCTCTTTATGAAGCGTTATCAAAAAAACATAACAATGATTACTGGCCAATCTGGAAAGATAAATTAGATAAAAACCTGTTTACTTCTGAAAATAAAGGTATAAAAGCAGCTAAAGAAAGAATAGCTGAAGTTGAAAAAACTTACGCTGAAGAAATTGAATTCTACAAGTTCAGCCAATTCATAGCGAATGAGCAGAAAGAAAAAACTAAAGAATATACTTTAGCTCACAACATAAAAACAATGGCAGATATTCAGGTGGCTTTCTCTGATCGTGACTATTGGGCGAATCAATCAATATTTATGACAGGTTACCACTTAGGATGTCCACCTGATTACTTCTCAGAAGATGGTCAGGCATGGGGATTTCCTGTATTAGATCCTGAAAAAATTGTTGATGAAAAAGGCAAACTCCTCGAGGCAGGACAACTTCTTAAAGAAAGATTTGATAAAGTATTCAAAGAAAACCCCGGTGGTGCACGTATTGACCATGCCGTCGGTTTAGTTGATCCATGGGTTTATAAAATAGGTAAAACTGCAAAGCCAGAAGATGGAGGAAGAAGGTTATATTCTTCACCTGATGCTGAAGAGTTCAAAAAATATTCCCGTATAGGAGTTCAAGATTTAAATAATCACAGGGTTTTAGAAGATCCTGAGGTGAAACATGAAGATCTGGATAAAATTCTTCCTCCGGAAAATGAACTCAGAGTAAAAGAAGAGAGCCTTGATAAACAAGAAATCTTTGATAAATACTGTGAAGTTGTAAATATAATTCTTGAAGCAGCTAAAGAAAATAAAGTTGGTAAAGAATCCATTATCTTCGAAGATCTTGGCACTGTGACAAATCCTGTTATGGCAGTAATGAAGAAGCTTGGTCTTTGCGGAATCAGAGTAACACAATTTGTTACCCCTGAAGAACCGGATCATATGTATAGAGGCAGAAACGTTGGAGAGCATCACTGGATTACTCCAGGCACTCACGATAATATGCCGTTATCTATTTGTGTTGCTGACTGGTATAAATCTAATGCCATTGAACCACATATTCAGTATTTAGCAGAAGACTTAGCGTCTGAAAGTGACAAGGGCACTTTCATCGAAAAACTAAGACATAATCATAATGAATTTATTAAAGCTAAATTTGTAGAATTATTTACCAGCCCATCTAAAAATGCTCAGGTATTCTTTACTGATATGTTTGGAATTGATGAAGCATATAATAAACCTGGAACTTCAGGTGATAAAAACTGGTCTCTCAGATTACCAAACAACTTTAAAGAAGTTTACTATAGCAGTCTTTCTCAAAATAAAGGATTTAACTTACCTGAAATATTAAAGCTGGCTATTGAAGCAAAAGGTGGCAATTTTATCAATAAAGTTAATACTAAACACCCTGAATTACTGCAAAAATTAGTGCAATATTCAGAAAAGTTTAAAAATTAAGGACAGCTTCTTATAACTAGTGTATAGATGGACAAATAATATGCTATAATTTCCCGAACTGTCATCCTGAGTGACACAGTCACTTTTCTTAGTTAACAATTATTCCAGTAACACGCACTGTCATCCTGAGGAGCGAAGCGACGTGAGGATCTTACCAATTATGAACTAGCTTTTAAATGTAAAACGGATAGATTGGTGCCATAGGCGCAAACATATTATCAATGATTTTGTATATTAAAGAAAGATTGTTGACAATGTTACTGTGGCTTAGCCACCTCGCAATGACAGGAGGTTTCTTTTAACATATTATTTGCAAATCTTACCAATAGCAATTTAACGAAAAATATAAATAAAAAAGACAGTTCACGAACTGTCTTTTTTATTTATATTTTTATCTTAAGCAACTAGTCCAGCATTGATTCTAATATAGCTGCGTTTTTGGTTGCTAAGCTATTTTCTCTAATTCTATTAGCCATTATATATGTTCTTAATGCTTCTCTAATCAGTTCACTTCTTGATCTTTGTTCTGTTTCTGCTAATTTATCAATCTTGGTTAAAAATTCCTCAGGCATTGAAATTAGTACTCTAGCCATTTTTATATTCCTCCTATAGCTTTAATCTTTAATGTGGTTTTTAGTTTTCCGTTTTTGCCCCTATTTATATAAAAACATGCAGCTTGAAAAAATTGCTAAATTTTTATATATTTTCTAATAAATTTTGAATATTAGGTAATAACAATCTAAATATAGTGTATATATTTAAATTTACCTAAAGTGAATTTTTGTTTTTCTAAATATTTTAATACTCTCTCCTTTTTTCTCTCTTATATTATTATAAAAACATAATAGTATATAAAAATTGCTCAATTGATATATAAAGAAGTAATATTGTTAATATATCGTAATAATAATTTTGTTGATTAAAACAGTATGATTAGCTTAGTTTCAAATTATTTGGCAAATAATTTGCATATACATTATGCATAAAAATTACAAACTAGAATTCATAGCATCCTGAGATGTTTATAAATAAAGATCTATAGCTAACACATATTTTGAAACTTAATATTGTTCTTCTCTTGATTCAATTATTTGATTTAATCTTGAAAGAATGTTTTGCTTATCAGACGTATGCTGCTCTGTTAAAAGTGCATCTATGGCATTTCTTAAATCCAGCTTGGATGTTTTTTCAAGATCGATAGAATTAATGTCTATATTATATCTCTTGCATAAAGCCTTATAATAAGCTTTTTGTTTTGAAGTAGGAGATTGTCCGGACATTTTTCTATCTCTTGCAACTTTTCTTTGCTCTTTTAAAAACTCTTTCTGTTTTTCTACAAATTCTTTCTGGCTTTCTTTGTATCTGTATTTGCGTTTATTTTCGTTTATATACAAAGTCAGATCTTTATAAAATTGCTTATCATCAAGATAATCAACTATCCAAGGGTGTCTTGATGCATCAACTTCCAGGTAATACTTTTCTTCTTCAATAAATAATGCCAAAATCTCGTCAGTTTCTTTGTCGTAATAGTTTTTGACAAATTTAGATATATAATGACAAAGATCTGACTTTTGAGAGCCGGTTAGATAATTAAAAACTTTGCTTTTTATTGTATCCATAAAAATTATTTTAAATTAAAAAATATTATTTTAAAGTACCGTTTTACTATTTCACTCAGTTAATTGGTAATAGAATAAAATGATGTATTTATTCGCTGTAAGCAAAAGTCTTGACTTGAAATTTTATGTTCAATAAATCGGCCAATTCTAAGAGAAGAAAAAGCTTCAAACTCTGCATTATCATCCCGCACTTGATGCGTGATCTGCTAATACTTTTTTGTAGTATGCTTGGCCTGTCAAAATAACTGTCATTCTGAACGCAGTGAGGAATCTCAATTGCTTTTGTGTCCATTTATAAGCTTTCTTACTTTTCTTTCTTTTATACTGCTCCAAGAAAGTAATTAATAAGTAGAACAAATAGATTTAACTGTATTCTGGTTATTTAGAAGACTATAAAGAGCATCATTGACTGTATTTCTTAAGTGATAGATATTTTCATAGAATCTGTTATTAATAAATTCATCTTTAAAATATTTCCATAATCTTTCAATGGGGTTAAAATCTGGTGAATAAGTTGGAAGATAAAGCAATCTGACATTTTTAGGAACAGGAAAGTCTGGAGTTCCTTGTGCAACGTGAAATGAAGCATTATCAAGAATCAATATATTATCATATTGCGAATAATTCTCGGATAATTCCTGTATAAACATTGAGACAGTTTGAGAATCTATTTTATCTGTTTGAATAAAAATAGTATCTCCTGTATCTGGAGATACACCGCCTATTACACAATCTTTTTTACCTGACCGATTCATCTTTATTAGTCTTCGAGTATTTGTTTTCATCCAATCATATGAAATACTTGATTCAAGAGTTATTGTTGTTTCATCAATAAACCATATTAACTCGTTTTCCTTGAGATTTTTTTTTAATTTCTTCTAATTTCCATAAGAAACGTTGTCTGTGTTCATCATTTCTTCGGTAATCATACATACCAGACTTTTTCCAGGATAATCCGTTCTTTTTCAAGTAATGTCTGAGTGCTTCAGGTGTTAATCGTTTTCCTAATTTATCTTCTATCTTTGCACATAGCATTTTACAAGTTATTCTGCCTTGATAATTCTCTTCTGGCTGCTCTTTCACTTGTTCAATAACTTCTTTTTCTTCTTCTTTTGTTAATATGCTTGGTCTTCCTGGTACAGGCTTATCTACTAGTCCTTTATACTCGAACTTATTCCAGTTCCTTATCCATTTTGCTATAGTATTTCTATTCTTGTTTAATCTTCTTGCTATTTCTTCATTTGGGACTTGATTATTGCTCCATAATATTGCTCTTAATCTATCTCTAACTTTTGCATTCTTTTCTTTATCAATAAATTCTTGTATTTTATGCCTTCCGCCAACTATGATCTTTGCTCTCTTTACTTTTTCTGACATGTGAATCTCGTTTACCTGCTTTTATTAATTAACCTCACAATATTATTTTGACACATGTCTATATTTTTTTCTTGGAGCAGTATATTGCAACAAAAGAAAGAAAAAGTAAGCAAAAGAAAGAAAACCCGCTGATTATTTACGGCTGCTAGGAACTTAACC
>MFRQ01000110.1 GCA_001784615.1 Candidatus Melainabacteria bacterium RIFOXYA2_FULL_32_9 | reverse complement strand
GTCCTTAATTGTTTTGATAGCATCAATATACCTCTTTTTATCAATTTTTTTTAGGACTTCCAATGATTCTGCTAATTTTTCTCTTGGAATAGTTGAGGTTATAATATTTTGGATTGGATTACCTGTAAATGATACTGACGATGAAGGTTTTATTTTATTGTCTTGAGTAGAACCTGCTGTCTGAGGAGCTTTCTCTGTTTTTGTATTATTTATAAATGCTGCAAAAGGAGAATTTTCTTTATTATTGCCTATTGATTCCATATATTTATTTAAAGGATTCTTATCAGAAGCTTTACCTCTTTGAATTAATATTGGAGTACCAGTTAATTTTCTACTTATTATTTGGGTTGCAGCTAAGTTAATTGCATTAAGAGCAACAGCAAACTTCAAACTGGAATTCACAGCTTGTTTAAATGTAGTGCTTGTAACGTATCCTAAATAAGCAGATAAACCAACCGCCATTAATAATTGTTTAAATTTTGATTTCCATTCTTTTTTAGCTTGTACAGGATCATCACTTGTTAGTCTACTTAAATTGCTAAAATCGTTAGCAACAAAAAAAGCATTATACACGCCTACAAGCAAGGTTACCATTGAACTACATATACTAATGCTATAATTTGTTTTTATTGAATTCAATTGTCTATTTAAGAATTCAGATAATGTTTTTTTAATCTGATCTGTAGGCTTTCCTTCCAAATCTATAATTTTCTTATAAGCACCTTCAAGCCCAGTCATTACATAATTTATGTTACTTTTTTCCGTAATAGCTTTTTTAGTCTGTGAATTTGAGAAAAAATACTTTATTCCATTTGCTATACCAGCAATTGGACTTTTTAATGCTTCACAAAATCTATAATAAATAGGCTTTGTTACAACTATATCTGGGGTTTTGTCTTGAAATGACTTGAGAGTTTTTTCAAAAGCTAATCTTAAAGGTTCATCAAGGTAATCTTTAACTTTATTATATATCTCCATGGAATTTTTTTTCTCAAGAGGTCTAAATTCTTTAGCAATAGCCTTTATTAATTTCCCTGAATATAATAGAGAGCCTTTAAAAGTAAGACTATTTGCTTTCTTTACTTTTAAAGGCTCTCTCTCTTGTGCATTATTTAGATTACTCGGTATATGACTACAAATTCTTCGTGAATCTCTATTAATTACACCTGCAAAATTATCAGGCAATCCATGTGCTATATTATTTTCGTGTTTCCAAGTATTATTCTTAGGATTTGAATTAAATTTAGTGATCATAAAAATTTAAACAACCTCATTTAATCATAATCAGAAACCGTTTTGATTTACTCCCAGATTTATATGTTCTCTTGATCACTTAATATAGGTTTCACCAATTATATAAAGATTAAACATATGTAAATTTGATATTTTTTAATCAAGCTGATACAATTCTTTACTTTTTTATTTTCTCAAAATTCAAGTCTACAGCAGTTTACCATGCTTCAAATTATTAAATACTAAGACTAATAAAACTAATTAACTATCAGAATATCTAAATATTCACTTAAAACCATGGTTTCATGTTTATTAAAATCGTAGATATATCAATAAATTAACACTCTTATTACTAATAAAATTAATATTGTAGCCTTAAACATATTTTATAAAATTAAGCAACTACCCAGGTCTATAATTTTCAGATGTTAGTTTTTCAATTAAAATTTCTAATAAGTTAAGAATAAAAACTATAAAGGTTAAAACCTAAATGGCTATATTACCGGTCAATAAAATAAAGAAACTCTTTTTAGCGACTTTAAAAGCCAAAAAGTTTTTAGATAATGGTGCCGTTAAACTGGAAGAAATAAACAAGAAAATAAAAGAACAAGAAGAACTTCTGACTTTACAAAACCAGAAACTGCTTTCTAAAGATGAAGAATTAACAGAATATATCAACAAAATATTCGAGCAGCAAGAAAGAGAAAGAGTAGTTAGATGGCTGGTAGATAGTATCAGGGAATCTCTGGATCTTAGACAAGTTCTTGCTACTACAGTTAAGGAAGTAGGTAAACTTATTAAAGTAGACAGGTGTATTGTTGCGCTGTACGACCCTGAAAATTTAAAATTTAATCTGGAAAATGAATATAGGGCAAATGAAGATATTTCATCTTTTCTGGATAACCAAAAAAGCTTAAATATATCGAAAGAATGGTACAAATACCTGGTCGAAGAAAAAATGCCCATTGTAGTAGATAATATTGAATCCTTAATATTAAATTCCTCACAAAATCTCAATACTCAGTTCCTGGACACAAAATCGCTTATAATAACCCCTATAGCCCATAAAGGAGAGATATTGGGAGCAATTGGAGTCCATCAAACTCAATATCATAGAAAGTGGGATACAAGTAATATTGAAATTTTAAAAGATATAGGAAGCCAGATAGCTATAGCAATTAGACAAGCATCTTTATATACACAAGCTCAAGAAGCTACGAGGTTAAAAAGTGAGTTTTTGGCAAATATGTCTCACGAATTTAGAACTCCTTTAAATGCGATTATAGGTTTTTCTGAGATGATATTAGCGGGAAATTATGGCTCTTTAGCTCCTAAACAATCAGACTACTTAAATAATGTTGTAATAAGTGGAAAACATTTATTACAATTAGTCAATGATGTTCTGGATTTATCTAAAATAGAATCTGGAAATATGGAATTACACTATGAAAAGTTCGATTCTGGCAATATCATTAAACAAACGATAGCCACATTGAATAATATGGCTATAAAAAAGGACATTTCCATAGACTTACAGCTATCTGATGTTATTGTATATGGCGATAGTGTAAGATTTAAACAAGTAATATACAACCTTTTAAGCAATGCAATAAAGTTTACGGAAGAAAATGGCAGGGTCAGTGTTTATACAAGCATAACTCAAGGAAATCTAAAAGTGGAAGTTCAGGATACCGGAATAGGTATATCCCCTCGTGATAGACACAAGATATTTACACAATTTAGCCAAATAGATTCTTCTTACTCCAGAAAGCAAGAAGGAACAGGCTTAGGCCTAACATTAATAAAAAAACTTATTGAATTACATAAAGGTTATATAGATTTTGAATCTGAAGAAGGTAAAGGTTCTAAGTTCTGGTTTATTTTACCAGAAGCGGAAGTTCCAAAACTAGATATAGCAAATTAATCTTATTCTCAATAAGTCAATTTTTAAGACAGGAATGTTATTGTAGGCACCGTAAGAATGCTAAGCAGATTCTTAGAGTGCCGAAATAAGGAGAAAAGAAAAATACTCACTAATGTCATGCCGGACTTGTTCCGGCATCTATACAGTTATAGCTTAAAATTGAAATGTGGTTAGATCCCGGGTCAAGCCCCATTACTGTCCATGATAATTTCAAGTAGCCAAAGTGAAGTAGAATTGAAGTTGATTGGGGTTTTTCTGATACTTTTTTACCTCGCTTTGTACTGTTAACCTACTAAATAATCCGTTTTTTGCTATGGTTATTAATGTTTTTAACGGCATATTTTTGCAAAAATCGTTCATTATTTGCGATAACCTGAGCAAAACAAAAGAAATCATAGCAATACAAATCTGCGTTTTTATTGCATTTTCGCTTTTACCTAAAAACTTTTTAATCTTTAAATTCTGCTTTATCCATTTAAAGAACAGCTCTATGTTCCAACGTCTTTTGTATAATTCAGCTATTTCTTCATCACTTCACTTAAAGTCATTTGTAATCAGTATTAATGGTGATTTGTTTTCTCTTTGCACAATTACTTTTTTTAATGGTTTATGATGATATTCATTGATTTTTCCGCCTCTTGGTACTTTATTGCAAAACTGTATTACTTGAGAACTTATTGTTTCATTGGTAATCTGTATTTCACCTATTGACTCTGTTTTTGCGTTTTTCTTTAATCGTGTTACAAAATATGCTCCTGATTTTTCAATTTCATAATACCAGTTGTAATCGGTATAACCTTTGTCAAAAACATATGTAGACCCTTTTTGTATATCGATTTTTCGCCCTTCAACTATATCATTAACTTTTGGTGAAGTTATTTCAAAATATGTTGGAATATTTTCACTTGAATTAAACAAAACATGTACTTTTAAACCTTTGATATTTCGTGTTTGTTGCGCCCATTTGTGATGTTCTAAATCAAGTATAATTGGCGTAGAATCAATGATTTCGATAACTTCTTTTGTTTGAATCTGTTCATTTACTTTTAAATTACCTATTAAATCTATAAATACATCCCGATAAATTCGCCAATCTCTTGTACTATTTGCATTTGCTAACGTTGAACGAGCAATATTTCTTTTAATTCCAAGATGATATTGTTCTTTTGAGTGAAATTTAATAGTATTTTCTATTTCTCGCAAAGACGAACAATTTCCAATTTGTCCAAGAAGAATTGCTACAAATTGTTCCCAGCAGGAAAGTTTTTTTGAAGCAAAATCTCCATTGTATTTATCGACAAAACGCTTAAATTTTCTACGATTTACAGGTGTTAAAATCTTTCCTATTATGTTATTTTTAAACTGCATAGCAAACTCCTAAAACAAGTGTTGACAGCTTTATTTTAGGTGAAAAGTATTATTACTTCTTGCTATGCTCTTTTTTTGTTTATTTTATTTCGGACAGTAATGGGGTCAAGCCCGGGATGACCTTTCTACTATTTTATAAATGTGTAAAAACTTTTTCTTGTTTACTTAGCATTCCTGCCTGCATAATCTTTATTTTCATCTTATTACTGCTCAAAAATAAAAGAAAACTTATATGCATACCAAAATTTAGTATAAAATCATAATAGAACACAAAATAGAATTCTAGTTTTTAAAAATAATGAAAAATATTGAACTATTAGCTCCCGCTAAAGATCTGGAATGTGGAATAGCTGCAATAAAATGTGGTGCCGATGCTGTATACATTGGTGCAAATAAATTTGGAGCAAGAAATACTGTAGGTAACAGCCTTGAAGATATAGAAAAGCTTATTATATTTGCTCATAAATACTGGGCTAAAGTATATATCACAATTAATACTATTCTAAATGATAATGAACTGTTAGAAGCAGAAAAATTAATCAATAAACTCTATCAAATTGGTGCTGATGCTATTATTATTCAGGATATGGGATTATTAGAACTGGATTTACCGCCTATACCTTTATTTGCAAGCACCCAAACTCATAATAATAACTATAAAAAAGTAGAGTTCCTTGAAAAAGTTGGTTTTCAACGTGTAATTCTTGCAAGAGAATTGTCACTCCAGGATATAAAAGAAATTAAATCAAAAACAAATATAGATTTAGAATGTTTCATTCATGGAGCTCTTTGCGTAAGTTACAGTGGACAATGTTATCTAAGCTATGCAATAGGTGGTAGAAGTGGTAATAAGGGTGAATGCGCTCAACCCTGCAGAAAATTATATTCATTAATTGACTCATCAGAAAATGTTATAGCCAAGGATAAGTATTTATTATCTTTAAAAGATTTAAATCTGTCAGAATATATACAAGGCTTAATAGAAGCTGGCATAACTTCATTCAAAATAGAAGGCAGGCTAAAAGACATTAATTATATAAAGAATGTGGTTAGTTTTTATCGTCAGGAAATCGACAAATCTCTATTAAAACTCGATATTCACAGAAGCTCCAGTGGAAAAAGTATTATAAACTTTGAACCTGATCCATATAAAAGTTTTAATAGAGGTTTTACCAATTATTTTTTAAACGGAAGAAACAAGCATATAACATCTTTCGACACTCCAAAATCATTAGGTGAGCCTGTTGGTAAAGTAATATCAATTGATAAAACCTCTTTTACCATTAATACTAAAATAAAATTCAATAATGGCGATGGCATTTGCTTCTTTGACGAGAATAACGTCCTTCAAGGAACTAACATAAATAAAATTGAAAATGATCACATTTACCCGAATGACATAAAATTCATCAAAAAAGGCACATTTATATACAGAAATTTTAATCATGATTTTATTAAAAAGCTCGAATCAGCGCATATTGAAAGAAAAATTTCTGTACAACTAAGATTTTTTGAAGAAAATAATAAATTAATGCTCCATATAATTGATGAAAACGGTATTGAGGCCCATCAGGAAATAGAAATAAAAAAAGAAATAGCCAATAATAAAGAAATGGCATTAAATAACATCCAAAAACAGCTTTTAAAACTTGGAGAAACTGAGTTTGTTTGCTCAGAAATAACTATTGATCTTAAAAATATCTATTTTGTTCCCATAAAAACATTGAATGAATTAAGAAGAAACATAATAGATCAGTTAAGATTAAACCGTATTGAGAAATACCCAAGAGAAATTCATAAAATAGAAAGAAATAATTTCCCTTATATGGAAAAAAATCTTAATTATGAAGCTAATATCCTGAATGATAGTGCCAAAAACTTTTATCAAAGGCATGGAGCAGAAAAAATTAGTCTGGCAGCTGAATCTGGAATTGATTTAAATGGCAAAAAAGTCATGACTACAAAGCACTGCCTTAAATATCAATTAGATTTATGCCCAAAAGAAAGCCATAAAGCAAAGATAAAAGAGCCCCTTTATCTAATAGATAACCATAATAAAAACTATACTCTAAATTTTGACTGTAAAAACTGTGAAATGGAAGTTTTATTTTGAATATAAGCCATAATTAAATAAGCAGGTATGCTATTTAAGATGTCTTATTTACAGGGATTATGCATTAAATCACCAAAAGAATCATTATTATGTTGAACACTTGTGTCGCCAAATTTTTTAAATTCGTCCTGATAAAAAGATAATTAATAAATGCATATATTTTTGCCAGGACTCACCCTTCGGATCTGGTAAAAAATTTGGCTATTTATATCGCTAATAACTG
>MFRQ01000109.1:17914-29036 GCA_001784615.1 Candidatus Melainabacteria bacterium RIFOXYA2_FULL_32_9 | reverse complement strand
GGTTTCCTCCTACCAATGTTCCTACTTTTTCACCTTTTAATATTTTTTCTATACTGCCTCTAGCCTCAAAGTCGAATACTACGATAGGAATGTTATTATTTTTGCATAAAGCTACGGCAGCTGTATCGATTACTTTTAAATCTTGGACAATCATATCATCATAACTGATATAATCATATTTTTTAGCGTCAGGGAATTTTCTTGGATCTTTATTATAAACCCCGTCAACTTTATTTTTTGCCATGAGCATTAATTCTGCATCTATTTCTGATGCCCTTAATGCGGCTGCTGTGTCAGTTGTGAAAAATGGGTTGCCTGTTCCGGCTGCGAAGATTACTACTCTTCCTTTTTCTAAATGCCTCATAGCCCTGAATCTGATGTAAGGTTCAGCAATTGCATTCATTGTAAGAGCTGTTAAAACTCTTGTTGAAACGCCTGCTTTCCTTAAAACACCTTGCAATATGAGGGCATTCATAACTGTAGCGAGCATGCCGACGTAATCTGCTGAAGCCTGATCCATGCCGAGCTTCGTGCTATTTTGTACTCCTCTGAATATGTTTCCGCCGCCTACAACAATAGCAACTTCTGCACCGGAATCATGAACTTCTTTAATTTCTTGTGCAACTTTATTAACAACATCAGGGTCAATACCAAAACCCTGTTCTCCCATAAGGGCTTCTCCGCTGACTTTTAATAGAACCCTTTTGTATTTTAATCCTTTGTCAGATTGACTCATTAATATTGCTCATTTCTAGAAAAACACTAATATTATCAAACTTTATTGTACTAAAAAATTAAATTTTTATATTAATTTTTTTTATTTTAAAAAGAGACATTGAGCTAACTGAACTTTTAAAGATTATTTAACTTGAATTATTTATCATTTTATCTATTATTTCAACGATTTGACTTAAAATAGGTGAAATATCCCTTTTATCCTTGATGTTTTCTGCAACTATTCTTGCGAATTTTACTTTATCAAATTCTCCGAGTCCTTTCTCTTTCCATAAAATGTCCAGTGTATGAACCATAGGTAAATCAATTTGTATTTCTGCTGGACATACTTGAGCTGTTAGACCGTGAAATGTGTTTATAGATTTACATATGAGATTAATAGGCAATATATCTTCAAATTCTCCTTCCTGGATCAGGAAGAGCTGGTCTTTTTCTCGTAGTATTTGGGTGATTTCTTCCGCTATTTCTACTGCATCAGCATCTAATATAATCAGAACCGGTAAATTTAGTTTTTGATAGTACTTTTTATAGAGTTTTGCTACCTGGTTTTTTCCTCCGGCGCCAATTAGCTGAATTCCTTTTTTATCAAAATCAATTCCTAATTTTTCTGCAAATATGGGCAGCAATTTTTCTTCAGTTGCTCCCTCTACAAGAATTAATAATTTGGCAGGATATTTAGCTGATTCTTTTTCTCTGTATTTTTCGGCTTTATTAAAGATAATATTAACTTTTTCAAATAAATTGTTAGTTTCCAGGTTTAATTCAGCACTTTTTACAAGATTATTTAGCCAGATTAATCTATTAATGTTGCTGGGTAGGTCAAAATTGCTGTTATGTTTTTCTGTATATTCTAAAAGCCCACTGATATTTAGCGGATAATTTTGACTATATAGGAAATAAATTCTTGATAATGTGTCAAAATCCTTTAAGCTAGAGTATTTATCAGTTATATTAAAGTTGTTTTCTTTTAATAACTCAATAATCTGGCTCTCTAATTTATCGGGTGAAGATTTTA
This sequence comes from Candidatus Melainabacteria bacterium RIFOXYA2_FULL_32_9, assembly GCA_001784615.1. NCBI lineage: Bacteria > Bacillati > Candidatus Melainabacteria > Candidatus Melainabacteria bacterium RIFOXYA2_FULL_32_9. Next base: position 27,286 of record MFRQ01000109.1, on the reverse strand, counting down.
TTTGTGAATCCAGATTAATCAGATCATAATTTTTCAAATATTTTATATTTTCACTTGTTAAAATGTCTTTTATGATTGCATAAACAGAAAAAGTTCTAATTTCCTCATATGCCAGATAAAGGTTAATGCTGTTATCCTGTTTTAGACTTTCATCCAGCAGATTTATTGAGGTATTCCAGATTAATTGCACAAGCTTGTTTATTGTACCTAATTGGAAATTATGATAATTCTTTAGGCTTATTTTTGGTGATATAGTATTTTTTATCAAGATTTCTTTATAAACTCTTTCCTGCTTTTGAGGTAGATATTGAAACCTTGATAGTCTTTCAAGAGCAATCAGCAATTCAGAGAATTCAAGAGGCTTAATTACTATTGTTTTCTCTCTTAATTCTGAAATAGTGTTTGGGATTTCAATTGTATTAGAGCTTTTATCTATTCTTGAAATTTTAAAATCTCCTGGAATTGCGCTAAGGACGTAATGAAAAATACGTAAGTATTTTTTCCGCTGTCCTTATCATATAAATTTTATCAATTAATTTAATTAAAATAAAAAATATATACAATTATTAATATTGATTGAAAATGCGGTTAATAAATAGCAATTTTTTTATATTTTTGTTTTTTAAAATATAGTAATAGTATATAGATTTGGACGTAAATGTTAGATAATTCATTAAGAATACATACAGGAAAGACTCAGGGAGGGGCTGTAATAAAGCCTTTGAATAACGCTTATAGTCCTTCTACTGTACAGCAAAGTATCACCAATATTGATGGTATGAATTTTGCTGATAAGCCATTTGTGTATTTTAATTTTTTGAAAATGAAAGATCCTCAAAGTAAAGCAATGTATAAAGGATTATATGATTCTCTTGATCAAGAGGGAAAATATAATCTTGAAACTTTATTGAGAACAGGAAGATTATTAGCTAAAAATTCAGCTGATGGTTCATCAACATTACAGAATCTATATAAAATTGTATCTGAACCAAGAGTATCGGGGTTGGATAACAGAGAAATTCTTAATGAAACCATAAAAACTCTTGCTAACCCGTTTATAATAACTCAGAAATTTGGTAAAATACCTGATTTTATGATTGCAAGCATTTTAACTGATGAAAAACGTAATAATTTAGTTAATAGTGTAGGATTAAATAATAATCTGGCGCCGCATTTTAATCAAACTAAGATTGCAGGGCCAATTGCAGCTGTTAATCCTCAAGATTTAAATGTTGAAACAAGTGGTACCTGTGTAGCTGCCAGTATGGAGTTTAACCTTGCAGATAAAAAGCCTGCTGAGTTTGCAAGATATATTGCCAGTTTGACCAGTCCTGATTTAAGCGTTAAAACAAAAGTTAATCTTAGCAGTATTGATCCTAACCCAACAAATGCAATTAATACGTTGGTTAATTTTGGTGTTGAATATAGACCAATTGATCAAAATAATGTTGAGGTTACATTAAGGCCTGATAGAAATGCAATAATTCGAGCTAGAGTGCAAAATACTTATAGACAACTCAGTTCCAGGTCTGCTATAGATGCATTAATGCAATCAACAGTAATGCAGTTAGGTAGTGCAAATGGTTATAATAGTCTTACTGATATACGTGCAGGTGATCACGTTCCTGATAATAAAGGATTAGTTGAGGTTGAGAAAAACTTTGCTGAAACTATAATAGATAGTGGAGAGAAAAAGACTTCCATTACCTATCAGATAGTAGAATCTGATGAAGCAGGAAATAATTATCTAAAAGGTTATAATAATGATTTGCAAACGACTCAGAAACACTTGCTAGATTCTTTAAAATCAGGATCAAACGTGGTTGTCGGAATAACTCAAATTGACCAGCAAAACAAGATTATTGGTGGTCATGAAATTACAATAATAGGATCAAAAGTTGATCAAAATGGTGAGTTACATTTCATATACAATGATACAGATGATGATAAAGAAGAACCTATTGAAATAAGTGCAAAGGAGTTAATTCCTAAGGTTCATCATGCAGGAATTCCAGGCAAAGTTTTATTAAAGGATCCTGGTAATTATAATCCTTTAAATATGCAGCAAATGTAGAATATTTACTTTATTTGAGCTAACTAAAAATAGTTTTCAACTATTTCACATATAGTATGACAAATAGTAATGTGAGCATTTTGAATAATTGGTGTATTGGTACTGGGAACTTTTATTGTTATGTGAGACACCTTAGCCATTTCACCACCTGTTTGTCCTGTTAAAGATATTATAATCATTTCTTTTGCAGTGGCTGCTTTTATAGCTTCAATTACGTTTAAAGAATTTCCACTTGTTGATATGGCTAATAGCACATCTTCTTTTTGGCCAAAAGCTTCTACTTGTCTTTTGAATGTTCCGTCGTAACCAAAATCATTTCCTATTGCAGTAATAATTGATGTATTTGTATTTAATGCAATTGCAGGTAGAGCTGGCCTATCTATTTTATAAAACTTTCCAACGAATTCCGCGGCTATATGCTGAGCATCAGCTGCACTGCCCCCATTTCCGCAAATCAAAAGTTTATTTCCCGACTTAAAGCAATTAAGAATTATTTGAGCAGCTTGCTCAATATCTGTTGTAAACTCTTTTAATCTTGATAGTACTTGTATTGTTTCTTCAAGACGGTCATTAATAGTTGAATCAAAAAAGTTATTTTTCTTGCATTCCATACGTATTCTATCCATTAAGTTTACTATGTTAAGGACGTAATAACTGGTTATAAGAAGCAGGCTACAAAAATAACCAAAGATAGAATGAGTTTTGTTTTCGGTCCAGACCAGCGAAGCTGCTCTTCCCGAAAATTTCACTCCCGCTTCGCATTTTTTCATCAAAATCTTTAATGTTTTTTTTCGCTGTCCTTAATATAGCATATTTGACATAAACCTGTAATCCAGTAGGTAATTGATAAAATGAAAATCGGGGACTAAGCCCCGATAAAGCATTATTTGCGTGGAAAAATTATTTAACTGCCAATTATTGCATCCAATGGTTCAACGTTAGGTCTTCCTAATACTCTTACCAATTCCAGTACAGTTGCTTTCATTTGACATCTTTGAGGGCTTTCTTTAAAGAAGTCACTATAAAAACAACCTGAGCAAACGCATCCTCTCTTGTAACAATCTACCGCAGTCTGTGTCCATCTTCTGACAGACGTTGTCCTTCCCAAATCTCTAGTTTTTAACACTTGTCTCACTCCCCAAACACACTCTTTCCCGACCCAAAAATATCGTCTAACTTAATTTAGCTGTAAATAAGCTGTAATTTAAATTATATACATTAGTTTGTGAAATACAACAATTTGATGAACAATTATTACATTACTATACAATTGCCTGAATATAACATTATTTCTATATTTTGCATATCATGATGATATATTCATGCATGATTGCAAGAAATGTCTCATGTTAAAGAATCGCTTACATTTATCAGGATTGAACTTTCATGAATCGATATATAAGTATATGGATATAATTTAGAAAAACTATAAATTTTTATTTTAATATTTTATTCATGAAAATGTTAAATTATTGTTTTTAAAAAATAACTATAAAGGTGATTTCCAAACCTGACTAAATGCTTTTAAAATTATAATTTGTTATAAACTGTATGTGCTTAAATTTCTGGTTTATAATCATTTAGTAGGATTTGAAATTAGGGTAAAATATGAGATGAAATACGTAAGATTTGTACCAGCTGGTATTTATAATGGGATTATATGGTTTCTTTCCAGTGGACCTATCTTTGTTAATATACAAGGTTTTGATAAAACTGCACATATAGTTGAATATAGTGTGCTCGGATTTCTATTAGCTTTCGCTTTAAATGTTTCTTCGGATAATTTTGATAAAATGGCTAAATATTCTGTTATTTTTGGAATTAATACAGGGATTATAGATGAAATACATCAATATTTTGTGCCTGGAAGGTCAATGGATGGGATTGATTTATTTGCAGACATAACTGGAATTGCCTCCGGAATTTTGGTTTGGCTGATGCTTGTTAAATTATTTGAAATAATCAGGAGCAATCAAATTTTTTCAAGAAAATAATTGGATTAAGGACAGCGGAAAAAATCATTAAGGATTTTGATGAAAAATCCGTTATGATTTTTACAGACTGCTTCCTGTAACCAGTCATTAATCGAGTAATAAAAAATGCATAAGTATTTTTTATTATGTCCTTATTTAAACAAGGGAATGAGTTTTGGCGATATTATGCTTGACCAACTATTTTCCTCGATCCAAATCTGAGTTTTATTGTTTTGATCAGTTGGATTTTCAAATTCTTCTCTAATTAAAATAGCGTAATTAAATTCATAAAACTCTAATTTTGTCTTTTTTTCGACATAATATTTCCTGGATCCGCATTTTGAACAGTATTTTTCTATAGGCAAAAATGTATCAAACCGTGGAATTGATTGTCTTTTTGTTGAACAGCATTTACATCTTAAAATGATCCAGCTAATGAAGATTTCTTTTCCACAGTCTGGGCAGAATTTTCCAAGACCTATTGGTGAAACTCTTTCATGCCTGCATTTTGGTTGTTTAGGAAAAAATTCATAATAAAATCTCTTTAACAAATCTGATTTCCTTCTCTTATTCTTAATTAAGGACATAATAAAAAATACTTATGCATTGTCATTGGTTCTAATAAAAATGATAAAAATATTTTTTTCTAAATCAAAAATAAAGTCGAAAATTTTGCTGAAAATTAAAATTAATTTACAAGGATTTGTTGAAAAAACATAAAAAAAACCCGGTTATGTTAATAACCGGGTTAGTTCTGAGTATTGTTGTTAGCTTTCTTTTGTAGCTCTTATACCCAGTGTTTTAAGGATAAATATCCACAACGACGTAAAAAATTCTCTTATTATTGTTAAAAGGCTCTTATTTTGAAGTAAAATTAATTCATCTTGTTTATTTTCATTGGTATGAAAAGTTGCTTCGTCAATTTTTTCTTCTTTCCTCATATAACCAGCAGATCCTGAGCCTCCTCCTTGATTTTCTACAGAGCTTGGAGGATTGACTTGACTATTCCAGCCAGATGGTTGGATTGGTGGTATGCTCATTTTGTCCGACTCCTGGTCTTAAAACTTGTACTGCTGTTGAGTCTTGCAGTCCTTAATTCTCAGGATGAAGTGTTTTTTTAATATCATTATTTATATATATTATAGGGCATTTAATTATATTTTTTAATCTTTACAAAGGTAAATGTTAATTTTTTTTAATAATAGAGTATTTTAAAACTTAATAAAAAAACTCAGATAACTGCTAAAATTTATGCTTTGAGCGCAGTCTAAATTCAGCCCTGCAGGGGTTGCACGTCCTCAAAAAGACCTCGTTTTTCATTGTTTTTCTCAAAAAAGTGAGTTACGCAGAGGTCTCTAAAAAGTTAAAATGATTTTGAAAAATAGAAATTTTAAAAAAGTTTTTTATAATTATTTATGGTTATGTTTTAGAATAACCATAAATCTTAATTTAGAGGGTATTTTGCTGAGTTGAAAATTAATCTTACGAATTTAAGCTATTTCATTAAAAATATCCAAAATCCTGAAAGTGTCACTGATAAGAGCAGGGTTGAATCAGATACGCCAAATTCTCAAAAAGCTAACTCCCAAAATATTTATAATCAGAGTAACTCAGCTTTACCTGGTAGTTTCCATATTAACGCTCTAAATACAGCTCAACAAGCAGTCCTTATTAGAGAGTTGCTTAATCTTCCAAAAGAGTTTAAAGAGTTTTTATCTTTAATGGTATACGGTGAGGTTAGTCAGGAAAATCTTTTAAAGCTATTACAAGATAAAAGCAAGGATATTCAGCTAAAAGATATACAGAATTTGCTCGATACGAATTCAAAAGAGGTTATTAGTAAGTTATTAAAATTATTACAACCCGGGTCATCTGGTTTTAAAGATACCGAACAACTAAATAAGCTTGTTAATTTATTGACTCAGACTATATCATCTCAAAACAATTCTCCACAGGAAATTTTGAATAAAACAATTCTTTTGTATTTACCCTGGTTACCCTTGGTTCAGCAGCAGGATATAGATATAAAGCTTGAAGAAAGGAAAGGAAGTGAGAATGATCAGGAAAATATCGCCCTTATTATGTACATTTCCACCATAAATTTAGGCAGATTTAAGATAACGCTTATTCTTAATGCTGATAGTAGTCTAAATATCGATATTGAAAGTGAAGAAGCTGAAAAAAACAAAATTTATTTGGAAAAGATTCTGAGTAATGTGAACCAGGAAATGTCAAAAAATAAAATTAACGGTAAAACAAACGTTTATACTCAGAAATTCAAAACAGAAAAAGACTCTGATAAGCGAGAACTATCCCTTTGCCCTGTATCTAATATTTCTCCCAAAATTATGATGGCTGCTTATTCAATTGCAAAGATTATTTTTGAGATTGATGAAAATGTCTCCTTGATTGAGAGTAGAAAACAAAGAATTTAATAAAAATTTATTCTTGTCCTACATTTGGATGATTTTTATTTAAATACTTAAACTTTGGTATGAACTTTGCCGATTAAATCTGTAAAGAGAGTCAGTTTTGGCCATTTTTTAAATCCTTGAAGAGAGAGTCAGGAGAAGAAGATTATGCGGTTATTTGGTGGAATTTATTTTAATGAAAATGGTTTAAGTAATTCAGTAAGAGCAATGCACCTTCAGACTGCAATGCTTGATAATATTAACTGCAATATTACCAATTTTGGTAAAGTTGGTTATCAAAGAAAAGCACCGGTTCTTTCTTCTTTTGCTGAATTAATTGGTGTTCATGCGCTATCGGAAGTTGCTGATGAGAGTGTTGGACGGTTAAGACAATCAAGGAAACCTCTTGACATTGCTCTGGCTACAGAGGGTTATTTCCAATATATGACGCCAAATGGAATAAAACTCACCAGAGATGGCAGATTTAAGATTGATAAGAATGGTTATCTTTTGACACTTGATAACTTTAAAGTTCTCTCAGCTACAGGACAGCCTATAAAATTCGATAAAGTACCGGAAAAACTGGAAGATATAAAAGTTGATAAAGATGGAACATTAACTGCTTTTGATTCTAAGGAAAAGAAATTTAATAATGTAGGTCAATTATCTGTTGTTTCAAGTGATGGATCTATAACAAAAGATATTAATGTAAAACAGGGCTTTACAGAAGATTCAAACGTAACCATGCATACAGAATTTTTTAATCTTGTACCTGTCAGACGTAATTTTGAAGCGAATCGTCAATTATACATAATTCAAAATGATGAATTATCAAAAACTATTCAGGAATTAGGTAGAGCATAGGAATAAGCAGGAGATAATTATGACTACTCTTCAAGGCATAATATCAAGATCAGTAGATAATGCTAATAAACAATTCGAGACGTTAGGATATGTTACGACCAACGTTTCAAATTACAATACCGTGGGATATAAAGCTCAAAGATTTGAGAATTATTTGATGGAAAATGGTCGTCTTGAGGGAACATTACGTACTGATTATCAAAATGGGGTTTTCTTTGCTACTAAAAAACCTCTTGATGTTGCAATAGACGGTGCAGGATTTTTCCCTGTAATAAGAAAAGATGGCTTGGTTTCATACACAAGAGACGGTTCATTTACCGTAAATTCAGAAGGATATCTCGTTACCAATGATAATTGTATTGTCGGTGATGGGATAAAAATTCCTCCACAGTATGACAAATTAAAAATTGCATCAAACGGTACGGTGACAGTTATTAGTGCAAGAGATGCTGAGCCGGAGGTGTTAGGCAAAATTCCTGTGGTTATCTTCAATAATCCTGAGGGATTAAAGTCTATTGAAGGAAATAAGCTTATTGCTACCAATGATTCAGGTAATCCAACTTTAGTAAAAGATCATGAACGTATTAAACAGGGTAATCTTGAAAGATCAAATGTCAATATTTTTGGTTGTGTAGATGAAGTATTAAGGCTAAATGCAAGTTTAATATCGAGTGTAAGGCTTGTAAAAATTGTAGACGAGTTTTATAGACAATCTATTAATTTGCGTCAATAAATTAATCAATAATTTAATTTTAATAATCTTTAAGAATGGAAGGAAAAGATGAATAATTCTCTGGATAAAACAAACTTAATTCTGGATTTAATCGCTAAAAAGCAAGAAACAATTGGTGCTAATTTAGCCAATGTAAATACTCCAGGCTATGTCAGACAAGATATTAACTTTCAACAATATATTGGGGCTCTAGATAGTCCTCTTGAAACAAAATTATCTAAAAAGTTAGGTCCTTCTCCTTTAATGAAACAATCAGGAGGAGAAGTTTCAACCCCTGCTGAATTAATAGAGTTACAGAAAAACGCACTCCTTTATTCTGTAGCAACAAGAAGGGTAAGTGCTATAATTCAGGAACTCAAAACAGTTACACAAGTAGGAAAGTAGGATTATGGGTTTATTAGAATCTATTAATATTGGATCATCAGGATTAATTTCACATGGGCAACGTTTAGAAATCCATGCGAAAAACATTGCTAATACTGATACACCAAATTATGTAAGAAAAATACCTGTTTTGATGGCCAAAGAAGATATGTCTTTTCAAGGTTTGCTTAATAGAATGAAAGATAATGTTTTCAAAACAGGTGTATTACCACATTCTACCGGGGGAGTAACGTTAACCGGTGTGATCGCAGATTCTACTCCGGGTGATATGATTTATTCCCCAGGTCATCCAGATGCAGATAAAAATGGTTATATTAGAAAATCTAATGTAAATCCGTTAGTTGAGATAGCAGATGCAAATATGACCTCAAGAGCATATGAAGCAAGCTTGGCTATTATTAGTATGACAAAAGCAATGGCCCAAAAGGCAACAGAGATAGGTAAATAACATTGTAGGATTGGGTATTAATCCAACTTCATTATGATGGAGGAGCAAATAGTAAATGTTTAGTGAATCAATATCTAAATTAATGAGTCAAAGCGGGGCTAGTTCTGCTAAAGATCGTGTAGTTCAAATTGAAAATATGATTGCTGGCTATACTCAAAGTATAGAGCCTCCAAAGCAGATTGATCCACCAGTTAAGTTTTCTGATTATATGAAGACTTCTCCTGCATCAGAATTAAAATTTAGGTTGGTTCCTCCTTCTTCACCTGTATCAAAAGGACAAATTGAGAATATCGTTAAACAGGTAGCCGATAAGCATAATATAGATGAAAGATTAATACTTGCTGTTATAAAACAGGAATCAGGGTTTAATCCTAATGCTGTATCTTCTGCCGGCGCACAGGGTTTGATGCAGCTTATGCCAGCAACGGCAAAGAGGCTTGGTGTTTCGAATCCATTTGATCCTGTGCAAAATATTGAAGGCGGAG
>MFRQ01000109.1:11615-17904 GCA_001784615.1 Candidatus Melainabacteria bacterium RIFOXYA2_FULL_32_9 | reverse complement strand
TCTCGTATTGTCCCTTGCTGCATATAATGCGGGTGGTGGTAATGTTGATAAATATGGTGGCATACCGCCATTTAAAGAAACCCAAAACTATGTAAAAAACATTCTTTCTAATTATTTAAGTCAAAAAGCTGAAGGAGCTTAATTATGAATAATCACTATATTCCTAAAGTACAACTAAGAGAAGACATAGCAGAAACTAAATTAAATACATTCCAAAATCCAATGCGTTTGAATGCTATGGGTACGTCTCCTGAAGTTCCTCAATTTAAAGAAGTTTTAACAGGAATGGTTAAAGAACTGGATAGCACAGTAAAAGCTCCTGATCAGGTAATGCAGGATGCTATGCTTGGTAATGGTGCTGACATCCATGATGTAATGATTGCAATATCAAAAGCTGAATTGGGTATAAATGTTGCTACTCAAATTACATCAAAAGTAGTACAAGCGTATGAGAAAGTTATATCGATTCAGGTATAAAATATTATATGTTAATGTTGATTATCTAAACCTTTAATTTTAAAGATGAGAAAGAAGTGATTGAGTATCTATGGACAAATTATTGCAAAATAAGGCGGCATTAGGTGCAATTATAGGTGGTGTAGTTCTAATAATCATCCTGGCAATTGTTTTTGGCAGCAAATTTGGTGGTGAAGAAAAAAAGGTTGAAGATGAAAAGCTTAAAACAGAGTATGAACGCACTTTACTTATGACAGATAATCTTGGTAAAGCTCTGGAAATTCAATCGCTACTTGCAAGAGAAGGGATTAAGGTTGATAGAGAAGCAGAAGGTTCAAAATCTGCACTTATTCTTGATAAAAGTACTACCAGAGGTCAAAGAGATAGAGCATTTCTTACAATTGTAAGAAGTGGTATTATGGATAAAAATATCGGCCTTGAAATATTTGATAAAGGGGATTTTCAGTCTTCAAGAGAAGATAAAAGAATTAGACTTGCCAGAGCAATTAATGGTGAATTAGCAAGATTAATAAAGAAAATTCATCCTATTGAAGATGCTTCAGTATTTGTTTCTATCCCTGAAAATACTATGTTCGCTTCTATGCAAAAGCCTATTACAGCTACTGTGCAGGTGACTCTTCCTCCTCCTGGAGAAGATTCAAATGGAGAAGATAAGTTAGACCGTGACAAAATAAGAACAATTACTAATTTGTTAATGGGTAGTGTACAAGGATTAGAAGCAAAAAATATATCTATAACTGACACTAACGGTAGTGTATATTCAAGTTTAATGGGTCCTGAAGAGGATATGCTGACTTTGCTTGAAGAAAAAGATCAATATATGAAAAATAAGGTCATGGTTCAGTTGGATCGTTTACTTGGTAAAGGAAATTACGTAGTAACAGTAAGTACTTATCTAAGAGAAGCACCTCTTGAAGCTAGTAAAATAATATATAATCCAAAACAATCTTCAGTTTTAAATTCACAAAGATTTAGAGAAAGTTTAGGTGACAGATCATCAGATGTAAATAAATATAGTTCAGCTGTCAGTTCCTACGTTCCAGGAGGTCTGCCTGTAGCAGGCGATTCTGCATCTGATAGGAACTATGGAAGAACTGCTGAAGAAGTTCAATATGGTGTTGGTAGAACGCAAATTTCTGAAGTTAAAAATCCTGGCATGATTGAAGAAATATCAATTGCAGTTACGCTTGATAAAGCTGCTATTCCGATGGATACGCCTGTAAATGATTTAAAAGAATTAGTAGCAAGAGCTGCAAGTCCTAAAGTTAAAGCAAGTAATGTAAAAATAGCTTTTTCTGATGTAAGTAGTTCTTCGTTTTTATCTCCTGAAAGACCTCCTCAGATTCCAATTGAGGAATCAGGAAATCCATGGTGGCTTTTTGCTGCAATATTTAGTGTTTTAATGATATTAGGATTAGTCTTTATAGCCGGAAGATCAAAGGTTGCTGCGCTTAAGCAACAAGAGGAAATTGATCATCTAATCCAAAGAACTGCTGCTCAGGAAAATATGCTTAAAGAAGCTAATAATAGAGCTGCTCAATTACAAGACATGCATCAGCAATTACAGAACTCTATTACTGTAAATCAACCTCAACCTGCAATATCTACGCTGCAAGAAACCCTTACAGATATTAAAGGTAATATCGTAGAAACATCGGACGAAAAAGAACTTGCAAAAACATTAAAGACCTGGATTGAAAGTAGTGAATAAGGGGAGATAGTGTATGACAATATCAAATTTCAATCCGCAGGAATTTGGGCAAAGCTTAGCACAGCAAGCCCAGCAAGTTATTCCTCAAGACTTAACTGATGAACAAAAGCAATATGTGGTAAACAAGGTTTACCAATTTTGCATTTTAGCTGGTAATGCTCTTAATCAGGATCCTAATATTAATTTTGATGCTAATCAAGCTAGTATAATAGTTCAATTTATTGGCGAATGGACTTTTCATAAAAGTATAGATGCTATACGTGCTGGAGTTCCGCAGGATTGTTGGGATCAAATATTACAAGATGTTGCATTTGCTATATTTGAGAAAGCCAAAAATACTCAATCAGCAGGTATTCCTCAAGATCAAGCTATATCCATGGTTGAGCAGGAAGTGGCAGCAAGTTATGAAAAGAGTTTAAGAGAGCTTATTAAATCCGGTAAGATTAATGAGCAAGATTTAACGGGGGTTATGGCTCATTCAAACATAGATCAAATGGCACAAAGTGAGCAAAATAATCCTCAAATGTCTGTAGATGAAGAAAAGAAAACCATTAAATATGCATCTATTGCTTTATTATTAAAAACCTTGTCAGATACTAAGAAAGACAAGATTTTATCAGCTCTTGGTTCACAAGAAGCTGAGCAAATAAAAATGTTTATGCAAATACCGGATCTTGAAAGTAAAGTAGATCCTGCGCTTATTGATCAATTTTTAAAGGATTTCAAACGTAATATGTCTTCAATAAAAAGACATATATATTCTCAATCTAACAATATTATGAGCCTAAAAGAGCAGTTTACGGAGCTGGAGATTAAAAAGGTAGTGCAATTTGAGAGAAAGAAAATCAAAGATTATGTTGATTATTGTCTGGTAGATATTCCTACAGCATATATCCCTGTTGAGTTTTCTTCGCAAGTTTCTAGTATAATTACCAATTACATTAAATCCAAACTTCCTGCATAAAAATCTTTAATATAATTATTTAAGTAAACCTGGTATAAAAATGATAATTAAAAAAGGTAAAAAAGGTAATAATCAAGGCGATGATTCGACTAATAATGAGCAGAATTTGCCTAAAAATAGTCAAAGGGAGCACTCTTTTACTATCCAGGAGCGTCAGGAAAGACGTAGAGGGGATAGAAGAAGAGGATATAGACGCATTGATGATAGAAATTTAATATCAAGAGCGCATGAGGAAGCTAATCTTATTAAAGAACGTGCAGCTAAAGAAGGTTTTGAGTATGGACTTGCTCAGGCTAAAGAAGAGTTGAGAAAATTTGGCCTCTCAATAGCAGATTTCTTGAATGCAAAAGAAAGAGCTTTAGAAGAAGTATCTTCTGATATTGCTTTTATAGCTATAAAAGTAGCTGAAAAAATCATTAAAACTGAGGTGGCATGTGATGAAACAATAGTATTAAATATTGTTTCAGAAACTTTAAAAGGAGTTGGAAAGGATGAATCTAATATCATTATTAAGATAAATCCTATTGACGCACAAATAGTTAAGGAAAATATGCCTAAAATGTTTCCTTATGGAAATAAAAGTACTAAAATAGTGGTAATTGATGATGATGAGGTTGAGGCTGGAAGTTGCATAGTTGAAACCAATAATGGTATGGTTGATGCAAAGTTTTCGACTCAATTGGAAATACTTAAAAAGGCTTTTGAAGCTGGACTATAAGGAGAAAAGTTTTGGCAAGACCCCAAACACCAATGCCGGCAGTGAGTGAAATAGCCCTTGGGTTATTTATACTTGCTCTGGTTGTTATCCTTATAATCAAGGTGCCTCAGTGGTTTATTGATTTCGCAATAAGTTTAAATATAACCATTGGTGTTATTTTGCTGATGATTGCCTTGTATGTGCAAAAGCCACTTGAGTTATCCGCTTTTCCGTCAATAATCCTGATAGGTACAATGTTTAGGCTTGTGCTTAGTATTGCCGCTACCCGTTTGATTTTGTCAGAAGCTGATGGAGGAAAAGTTATCGAATCATTCGGTAACTTTGTTACCGGTGGTAATATGGTAGTTGGTTTTGTAATCTTTTTAATTATTACTGTAGTACAGTTTATGGTAATCACAAAAGGTTCAGAACGTATTGCTGAAGTAGCTGCAAGATTTGCTCTTGATGCTATGCCTGGTAAACAGATGGCTATTGATGCTGACTTTAACTCGGGACTTATTTCCCCTGAAGAAGCAGTAAGAAAACGTGATGATCTCCAAAGAGAATCCAGTTTATATGGCTCCATGGATGGTGCTATGAAGTTTGTAAAAGGGGATACCATTGCCGGTATTATAATTACTATAATTAATATTGTCGGTGGCTTGATTGTCGGAATATTAATGATGGGGATGCCACTTGAAGATGCTGTTACTACCTTTACTAAGTTAACAGTGGGTGATGGTCTTGCAGCACAGCTACCCTCACTATTAATGGCATTAGCTAGTGGTATTGTTATGACAAGGTCTACCTCTACAAGCACCAGTTTGGCCAGAGATTTATCTGCTCAGATTATGAGCAAACCTTATAGCTTAATATTTTCAGCGGCTTTCCTATTTTTGATCACAGTAACAAGCAGCATAACAGGACTTCCTTGGTATTTCTTTGGTGCGTTTACCATAGGACTCATTGTAGCTGGATTTATGGTATTTATTTCTCATGATGTTCAACAGCAAATGGGTCAATTGGAAAATGTAAAACAAAATATGCAGGACCTTGTTAATCCTAATAGAATGTATGAAAGACTTGGAGTTGATATTTTAAGCTTACAGGTTGGTGCAGGATTAATAAAAATTGCAGATCCAGAGCAGGAAGGACAACTTTTAGCTAAAATAGCTGCATTACGTCAGAGAATGACGGATGAATATGGTTATATTATTCCTAACATCAGAATTATGGATAGCAGTGCTTTAGAACAAACTGAATACTTGATTTCTATACGTAATAATCCTGTTGCTACAGGTTTTGTCTATCCTGATAGATTTATGGTCTTGGCTGATCAATGGGATTCTATGGGATATCCATTACCAGATGATGTTATCATTGCTGTTGAACCTACTTATCAAACTCAAGCTTATTGGCTTAGACCTGATCAACTTGAAGAAAATGCTGTAACTACTGCAGATCCAACAGATGTTGTGGTTACACACTTACAAGATTCTGTGCGTAAGTATGTTGATGAAGTAATGACTAAGACTGACGTGTTAAAATTAATGGAATTAGTTAAGAGTCAGGATCCTACTCTAGTTAATGATCTTGTCCCAGCTATAATTTCAACTAGTGATCTGCGTAAAATATTTGTTAATCTTATTAGAGAGAAAGTTTCTATTAAAGATATCATTTTTATATTTGAGAGATTGTGTGATTTTGCAAGATTTTCCAAAGAACCTGATATTTTATCAGAAAGATTGCGTGCTGCGCTTGGCAGACAAATTTGTTTAAGTCATACCACAGAAGATAAAATTCTATATACTATAACTTTGTCTTCTGAGTGGGAAAGAACACTGGATGATTCTTGTCAGAGAACAGAACTTGGCACTATGTTCTTATTAAATCCTCTTCAAATTCAAGAATTAATAGAGATTTCTGCTTCAACGCTAATGCGTGCCCATCAGAGTATTGGCAGACAACCTGTTATTCTGTGTTCACCGAGAATAAGGCTTCCACTTTACCAACTGCTTGAAAGACACATACCAACAGTAGTAGTTATATCATACAGTGAATTAATACCTGATATTAGAGTGGAATCTGTTGATACAATCGGTGAAAATGAATATAGTGGTGATTATGCATTTGGTTAAAACACTAATCGGGGTTTTCTATGCTTCAGCAGGACAAAGAAAATACTGTAGAGTTTATTAAAGACAAAACTCTGAATATATTAAACAATACTGAACTCTTTAAATATAAAGGTACAGTATCAAAATTACTTGGATTAACTGTTGAAGCAAAGCTTCCAGGATTAAGAATAGGTGATTTATGTTTTATTGAAACTCCTAATGGTGTACCTAAGGCGGCAGAAGTCGTGGCTTTTAAAGGTGAAGTTGCTCAAATGCTTCTTTTGTATGATGGTTCTGGAATAAGTCAGGGAAGCTGGGTTACA
>MFRQ01000109.1:11139-11587 GCA_001784615.1 Candidatus Melainabacteria bacterium RIFOXYA2_FULL_32_9 | reverse complement strand
TTGGTGATTTTTTATTAGGCAGATTAATAAGTCCCCTAGGTGAACCGTTGGATGGCCAGCCTTTGGATACAACTAATGCCAAGTTTATTTCAGTTGAAGGAAATCCTCCTGATGCATTTAATCGTCCTATTATTAAGAATAAATTTTCCACCGGAGTAAGGGCTATTGATTCCATATTGACATTTGGTGCAGGCCAGCGTATGGGATTATTTGCCGGTAGTGGTGTAGGTAAAAGTACGATGCTTGGCATGATTGCCAGAAATAGTGAAGCTGATGTTAACGTAATGGCTCTTATTGGAGAACGTGGCAGAGAGGTTAAAGAATTTATTGAAAATAGCCTTGGCCCAGCGGGCATGGCTAAGTCAGTATTAGTATGTTCCACCGGAGATCAGCCTCCTTTGATCAGGATGAAAGCTTTACAAACAGCGACGGCTATTTGTGAGTATTT
>MFRQ01000109.1:0-11126 GCA_001784615.1 Candidatus Melainabacteria bacterium RIFOXYA2_FULL_32_9 | reverse complement strand
GAAGTAGGTCTTTCAATTGGTTAGCCTCCTACTATGAAAGGTTATCCTCCATCAATATTTTCCTGGTTGCAAAGAGTTTTAGAAAGAACAGGGACAAGTCCCAAGGGTTCCATAACAGCTTTATATACTGTGCTTATGGAAGGGGAGGATATAAATGACCCTGTTGTAGATACAGTAAGAGGAATTGTAGACGGTCACGTCTTTTTATCAAGAAAAGTTGCAGAAATGAACCATTATCCTGCTATTGATGTCCTTGGAAGTATAAGTAGGTTATTTCCAGAGGTTACAGATCAGGAACACCAGGATGCGGCTGCTAAAATGCGTACTATATTAGCTCTTTATAGAGAAAACAAAGATTTAATTGATGTTGGTATGTATCAAAGAGGTTCGAATCCCAGACTAGATTTGGCTATTGATATGATGCCTGAAATTAATAAGTTTTTGCGACAGTCTGTAAAAGATACTGTAAATATGGATCATACCATTGACACTTTAAAAAGTATGATGCGGCAAGTGGACATTTTCTAAAATATCAGTAAAATTTTAATATCTACATTTGGTTATTTAGTTATCTCATACTTATAGATGTACTAATGAGGTAAAAATTCATGCAAAATGAGTAGAGTACAAGTATGTAAGATGGAATTATGCCTTTTGTATACAGACTACAGAAAATATTAAATTATAGAATTCAGAAAAAAGATGAACAAATTGAGGTAGTTAAAAAAGCCGAACAAGAAGTTCATAGAATACAGAATGAGATTGATAATAATAAACAAACTGTTCTTGAACTTAGGCAGAATATGCGAATGGCAGCCCATGTGTTGATGGAAAGTTATGATGTATATATAAAACATATTAATGATATTATAGATCAACTTGAATATCAAAAGACATTAGCCATTCAGAAGCTGCAAGAAGAAAGAGAAAAGCTGGTAGAACTGGAAAAAGCAGTTAAAGTTCTTGAAAAGCATAAAGAAAAGGCATATGAACAATATAAAGATGAAGAGAATAAAGCAGAAATGAGACGGCTTGATGAAGTTGCAGGATTAAAGCATTTTGCGAAAAGTCAGGAAATTAAGCAGGAAGAATTGGAAGAGTTAGAGAAAATTCTTGAAGGAAAGTCAGATTTTAATGAATTTTGATATTATAAATAATGAATTTGCTAACATTGATAATCTTTCTAATAGGGTAAATGGAGTTAACACCTTTGCATTTGAACTTGAATTGCCTGAAGCTAATTCATTTGCTCAATTAATGCAGATGAGTGAAGCAGAGGCAAAATTATATCAATCTAATATTTCTCCTGGTCAAATTGATTCCAATTTACTGAAAAGTCTTAAATACTTAGCTCTTAAAGATCAAATTCCATTTAAGAGTAGAGATATAAAAGATATAAGATTATTAATTCATTCTCATGATTTATTAGGTAATGACGATAGGTTTAGAATTAGCCGGGATTCACTGGATAATAATGATATTGCTTTTTTAAAACAGCTTATAGATAATCCTAATGCTGTTATTAATTCACTAAATAATCAGAATTTGCAAGCAAATTTAGCAATTCCTGATGCTTCCGGTCAGGTTTCATATCAAAGTTTGAACATTTCAAAAGGCTTGGCTGATTTAATTGAGTATGCTTATAAATCCCAAAAGCCTGTAAGACTTGATTTTGAAGGTAACTCTTCAATAATATTAAGGATAAATAATGAAGGAAAACTCAGTGCTGAGTTTATGTCCAGCAATATAGCAATGGAGTATATATTAAAAAATAGTGTCCCCCATCTTAGAAACAGGCTGGACTCAGAAGGCATTCCTTATAAGGAAATTGTTTATAGAGACAGAAATAAAAAGCATAACCAACAAGAACAGGAAAGGAGTTAATCATGAATGATTCCTTTATAACGTCGATTAATACACAAAAAACCACTATGGATTGGATGAATGTTATCATTCAGAATATGACTAATATTTATACACCAGGATATAGAGAAAATATGGGAAATTTTAAAACCTGTCTTGATGGTGTCGAGTTAGATGAACTAACGGTTAAAACTGATCAGGGTAAATCTTTCCCAGGTACAGCACCTTCGAACCTTTTTCTTGAAGGTAATGGGTTTTTTGCTACAAAGAGACCTGATGGAAAGATGGTTTATACTCGTTTAGGTGAGTTTACCTTTGATGGAGAAGGAGTTTATAAAAGTAAAGAAGGATATAACGTTCAGGGATATATCTTAAATGATAACGGGGAAATTATGGCCAGTCCTGTTCCACAGGTTTCTGATCCTCATACAGAAACAGGTGTAAAAGGTGGACCTGCTATGGTAGCTACTACTGATATAAAGCTATGGATTGACCCCAGTAACGGTAAATATCTTGGTAAATATGATGAATATGAAATAAAAGAAGATGGAGTGCTTTACGGGAAAGCTGATAAAGGTAAAGTTAAAGTCCCTTTATATAAAGTTGCTGTTTTAAATTTCCATAATCCGGCAGCTTTAACTCAGGTAAAAGAAGGATACTATGCTGAAAATAATGATTCAGGTAAGCCTGTTCTGGGTAAAGCTGAAGTCAG
Organism: Candidatus Melainabacteria bacterium RIFOXYA2_FULL_32_9; assembly: GCA_001784615.1. Classification (NCBI taxonomy): domain Bacteria; kingdom Bacillati; phylum Candidatus Melainabacteria; species Candidatus Melainabacteria bacterium RIFOXYA2_FULL_32_9. The sequence continues at coordinate 8,551 of MFRQ01000109.1, read as the reverse complement.
AAGTGGTCTAATCGAGATGTCAAATACTGATTTCAGGGCTAATATAGCATTTTTGCAACAGGCAAAGTTTCAGCTGGAGATGACAAATAAATTAATCAGTACTAATAAGCAACTTCTTGAAGAAGCTTTAAAATTATTACAATAAATCTTGGAATAAATCTTTAAAACCCCTGTATTTGTGCAGGGGTTTATTGCATAATTAATATACGACTGTCTGATAAATCAAGAGGTGAAATTTATAACAATGTTAATTGTAATGCAACCACAGGCTAATGAAGAGCAAATTAATAAAGTAATAGATCTAATAAAAGGCAAAGGTTTTGAGGCTCATGTGTCAAAAGGTGAGATTAATACGGTAATTGGTGCTGTTGGTGGTAAAACTATTGATATTAGAAATCTTGAGCTTTTAGAGGGTGTTCAGGAAGTTGTAAAAATTACTTCGAGTCACAAACTTGCAAGTCGGGCTTTTAAAAAAGAAAATACGGTCATAAAAATTAATGATGTTGAGATAGGTGGAGACCAATTGACTGTAATTGCAGGACCTTGCACTGTTGAATCACTGGATCAGATGGAGAAAATTGCGGCTGAGTTAAACCGTATAGGGATTCGTATATTAAGAGGTGGTGCATTTAAGCCTAGAACTTCACCATATAGCTTTCAAGGGTTGGGCGAAGAAGGCTTAAAAATCCTCAAATATGTAGCTGATAAGTATAACCTAATTGTCACCTCTGAGATAATGGAGATTTCTCAGATTCCTCTTTTCTTGAAATATGTTGATATTCTTCAGGTTGGTGCAAGAAATATGCAGAATTTTAATTTATTGAGAGAATTGGGTTGTATTAATAAACCTGTTTTACTTAAAAGAGGACTTTCTGCAACCATAGAAGAATGGTTAATGTCTGCTGAATATATTATGTCTGGTGGGAATAGGGATGTAATTCTCTGTGAAAGGGGAATAAGGACTTTTGAGACTGCAACAAGGAATACGTTGGATATTTCTGCTATTCCTGTTGTTAAAAAATTAAGTCATTTGCCTATAGTAGTCGATCCGAGTCATGCCATTGGAATAAGAGACAAGGTTGCACCATTGTCAAGAGCAGCTGTTGCTGTTGGTGCTGATGGTATTATGGTGGAAGTTCATCATGATCCAGATACTGCGATATGTGATGGGGCACAGTCTTTATATCCTCATCAGTTTGAAAAATTAATCGAACAATTAAAAATAATTGTTCCTGTTGTGGATAAAAAATTATAAATTACTCAAGTTGCTATCTATATAGACTTTTGCTTTGAGATTACTTCGCAAAAACGATTATTGTTTAATATTCACATATCAAGGCTCGTAATGACATATGCGACTGTTTTAAGGACGCAATAAAAAATGCGTAAGTATTTTTTATTGCTCGTTTATTTGCTGGTTATAAGAAGTGCCAAAGGCACATATATAAGGTTGAAATAGTTAAAGACTTTAATAGTGTGACTGAGTCACCTACAAAAATACCTATTGGATTTTTCATCAAAATCCATAAGTATTTTTTACGCTGTCCTAAGAGCCTATCGGACAAATAAATTTCTGTTGTCATTGCGAACCTTTCAGCAGGGATATTTTTAAAATTTATCTTGTGAAGCAATCTCTAAGCGTCATTTTTTGAATTCTCGGATAGGCTCTTAGTAGCAATTTGAGTTATAAATTATATCTTGTAAGCTTTTTTATAGAATAATAAGAATCCAACAATAGCTATAATTATGTTAGGTAACCAGGCTGCCATTGTAGAGTCCAATTTAGATGCTTCTCCCAAAGAAATCGAGAAGGCTCTAAACATATAATAACAGAAGATAATAAAAATACTGAACAATAAACCCCTGTTAAATCTGGCTCTTGGTGGAGTTATAGCTAAAGGTATGCCAACTAGTGTAACCAGAATAGATGTTATTGGAAGTGCAAGTTTTTCTTGCAATTCTATACTTAATTCAGCCAGATTTTTGTTTCCTTTTGATTTTTGATGACTTATATATTTGGTTAATTCAAAGAAGTTGAGTTCTCTAGCTTTATGTTTATCTTTATTAATTGCGGTAAAGTTTGTAAATAATTTAAGTTGATCAAATACTGTTGTATTCATTATTTTGCCATCTTGAGAAATTGTGTAAATTACTCCCTGCTTGAAATTCCAGTGTTCCGGTTTTGAGTCTCCATATTTGGCTTGAATTATCTGAGTAGCACCTTCATTGGACATATCAAGAACAGTGATTCCTTTTAACTCTTTATTGTCATAGCTATCAATATAAAATAGTCTTTTAAGTTGTCCATTATCATTGAGTTCTTGAAATGAGAAATTGGTTGTTCCTTCAGGAATATTTTTTTGTGATAATGCCCAAATTGTCAGGCTTTTAGCTTGAGTATTTGCAGCTGGAACTATAAATTCGCTGATTATAAAACTTAAAATCGCTGCTGATAATCCAAAAACCAGAACAGGTAATGCTAGTCTGGTTATGCTTATTCCGCAAGCTCGTATTACAGTTATTTCTGAATTTAGGCTAAGTTTGTTAAAGGTAAGTATTGTAGATAGTAGTACAGCCATAGGTATTGTAAATACAATGATGTATGGGAGGTTCAATATAACCAGCAAAATTGCTATTTTAAGAGATATACCATAAGCTGACATTTGTTTGACTAATGATAAAAAGGTGTCAGAAGCAAACATAATGGATGTGAATATTATGATACCCAGTAAAAATGTATCTATTAACTGTTTTGATATGTATTTATCCAGTAGTGTCAATTTATTCATGTTTTCTTTACTAACCTGTACTATTTAAATTCATGTGATAGAATCATATAATAATTCCGATTAATTTGTCATAAATTTTTTGTAAGGAGATAATCTTTATGTCAAAAGCATTAGAGGTTACGGATGCTACATTTGAACAAGAAGTTAAAAATTCAGAAATACCAGTTTTAGTGGATTTCTGGGCTCCATGGTGTGGACCTTGTAGAAGAATAGCTCCTATTATAGATGAAATTGCTGAAGAATATCAAGGTCGTATAAAAGTAGTTAAGTTAAATACAGACGAGAACATTCGTACAGCTCAAGAATATAGTATCAGTGGAATTCCTAGTTTAATAATATATAAAAACGGTGAAGCTGTTGAAAGACTAGTTGGTTTAATGCAAAAGTCAACTCTGCAAAGTAGCGTTGAGAAATATATTTAAAAAGTTAACAAATTCGTAACAAAAAGAGGAAGTTTTTAACTTCCTCTTTTTGTTATTCAATAATCTCATAAATTAATCTTGGTGTTTCAGGCATCGTGTCTGAAAAATTATATGCTTGTTTTACAAGGTTTAATGCGTATTGGCCTAAGTCTTCAGAATTGGTATGGATTTGAGCTAGTACTTCACCTGAATGCACCTTATTGCCGATTTTCTTATTTACAATGATTCCAACTGAGTAGTCTATTTTATCTCCTTTTTTCTCACGTCCTGCTCCAAGAATTTTGCAGGCTTTTGCAATGGTTAAAGCATCTAGCCCCTCAATATAACAATTTTTATCAGATTTGTATTCAACTATATATTTTGCAGTGGGCAATTTTTCAGGGTTATCTATAACTATAATATCTCCATCCTGAGCTTCTACTATTTCTTTGAATTTAGAGTAAGCACTGTCATTTTCAAGAAGTTTATTTAAGATATCTTTGGCAGCGTTAATATTTTTTGCTTTATTTGATTTTACTAGTGCAATGGCTCCAAGATACAGGCATAGTTCTTTTAAGTCCTCTGGACCGTTGTTTTTTAAAGTTTGAATGGATTCAATTACCTCAATACTGTTTCCAACTGCATTTCCAAGGGGTTGTTCCATAGAAGTAATGACGCAGGTAACAGATTTATTTAGCCTTTTTCCTATTTCCACCATAGTTTCTGAAAGTTTTTGAGCATCTTCAGGCTTTTTTACAAATGCTCCGTTACCGCATTTAACATCTAATACTATTACATTTGCTCCTGCTGCGATTTTTTTAGACATAACAGAAGCTGCGATTAATGGAATACTATCTATAGTTGCAGTAACATCTCTTAGTGCATATAATCTACCGTCTGCTGGAGCTAAATGAGCTGTTTGGGAGGCTATTGCTGCACCTGTAGTTTTGACAAGATTAAGAAATTCATCTAGTTCAAGAGATGTTTTAAATCCAGGAATAGATTCAAGCTTATCTATTGTACCTCCGGTATGCCCCAATCCACGCCCTGATAGTTTTGCAACTGGTAATCCTGCTGCTGCAAGCAGAGGAATTAATATTAAAGTGGTTTTATCTCCTACTCCGCCTGTACTATGTTTATCAACTACATATTCTCCAAGACTTGATAAATCAAGAACATCTCCTGAATTAGCCATTTCAAGGGTAAGAACTGAACTTTCATCAAAAGTCATTCCTTTCAGACAAATAGCCATCAACCAGGCAGAAAGTTGATAATCCGGTATAGTATTATTCTTAATTCCATCTATAATAAAGTGTATTTCTTCAGGAGTATGGGCTTCTCCATTCTTCTTTTTAGCTATTAAATCAACCATTTTAAATTTGTTAATTGGCACCTGATTCTCCTATCTGTTTTTCTAGAGATCAAATTATAATTTTATAAGATTATTTGAATTTTAGGAAGATAATTTTGGTGTATATAAAATTCAGTAGTGCTACAACGTAAACTAATAGCATTAAATTAAGGTTGCCTGTTTCAAAGAATACAGCGATGACTTAAGTTAGGTAATGGATATTACCTAAAGCTCAATGAGAAAAGCCTTACTCTTTTTTATGAAAGTAAGGCTTTTTATTTGTTTTTTATTCTTTTATTGTATTTTATTACCGCTATCTAGAAACATATCGAGTCTCATTGGAAGTGGAGGCATTGGTGGCATGCTAATTCCATTACTTTTATTAGGATCTTTGAAGAAATCGGCTGGCGGCATATATGCAGAGCGGAGTTGATGTTTTTTGGCCCCAAATATTATAGCTTGATCTTTAGCGGCAGGCACACCTTTATCTGCCTTTTTAACACATTTTGGACTAGATTGACTAAATTTTACTGAATCTACCATAGTTAACTCCTCCTTCACCTTTCTTTAATAATTACTTGAATACCTAAAATCATTATTCTCTGAATTGATTTCTTTTTTTGAGTTCTTCTATTAATTCATTTCGAGCTTTTAGATAAGATCCATTTATTACATCATCAGTTGTTGGACTTATTGATTTAGAGGAAATTGGAAAACTAGAATTACTCTGAGATTTGAATAATTTTTCCTCTGTTCTCATCTCAGATAATGGCCTTTTAACGCCATAATTATGTTGCTGCTTAAACTGACTAAAACTCACTAAATCCACTATAATTTCTCCTCCTTCTGCCCCTTTAACTAATAAATTTTCTGAAGTCCCAATTTTATCCTCACATTTATATAAAAACAAAAAGTTTTATAGAATTGCTTTTTTAGCAAAAAGATTTTAAGAAAAATCTGAAAAACTATAGAGTACTACATAAAAATAGCTTTACTTAAAAAAATTTAAATAGCATCAAGTTGCTATTTAAATGATTCTCGTTATCATTGCAGTGATACAGTCACTTTTTTAAATCATCAATTATTTGATAATACCCCCACTGTCAATTTCTGAGTGAAGCGAAGAATCTCAGAGATCACTAATGTCCAAGATGACACGCACTGTCATTGCGAGCCCTGAGACATCGATAATCAGCATTAATCATACTTGCGTGGCAATCTCAAAGCATTAAACTTACAAGTAGCAACTTGAGTAAATAATAAGGGTGTATTGCAGAAATTAGTATTGAATTTTTTATATTAGGCCACCCAAAACACTTATACATCTATGGTAAAATGAATTTGAATGCTTATTATATAAAAGAAGAGGAAAATTATGCCTTCAAATTTAATTATTAGTAAGATTGGTGTTGATAACTTAACTGTAATTTTTAATGAATTAAAATCCATATATCGAATAGAAGAAGTAATACCTGAAAGAAGAGATTATATTATAAATCAGGTAAGAAAATACGGTTATCTTCCATACCCTCATATTAAGGCTCTTGAAGAGCTAACACCGGCAGAAACTATTATTGGTTTAGAGGAGAAATTAAGTTTAAATCAAACTTATCATAATGGTAAATTTGTTTTTAAGGATAATGAAATTAGTCCTGTTAAGCGTGCAGGTTTTGCTGATTCTAGCTGGATTAAGACGGATCAGCACAGTATAAAATTAATAAATCTTGCAGGACTTGGTAATGGTAACAAGTCTGAAGAACCAGGGAAATTTATTGACTGGTTAAAGCAGTTATTAATATTACCTGCTGGAAACGTTGAGAATGGAATTTTAGCAACAACTGTTTATTTAATTCCGTTTCACCCGAGGGATTTTGGCTGTGCTTATCTTCCTACAAGTAGTGGTGTTAGCCCGAATTTGGAGGATAGCTTATTAAAAGAAAAAATGAAACTAAATGTGCAGGATCAGGTTAAGTTATTCTTGATATTGGCACAGTTGGCAGGACATCCAACGATGTATGATGTACTTCCTCAAACAGGAAGGTTCTCAAAAACAGTGCTTGCAAATCCACATGTGGCAAGGTGGTTTGATATAAGAGAATTAATTAGTCTACTTAAAAATGATCTTTGTGAAATAGCAGAAGGGCTTAAGCAGCAGTTTCATTTGGGAGATGTGGATTACATCAGAGAAATAATAGAAGCAAGCTTGATGGGGCAATATGAATATATACCTGATCATTTACAGCACCTGTCTGATAAGATGGAAGAGGAGCTTGATCATAAACGTAAATTATATTCTTATGAGCTTATTAATAAACAAAATCAGGAAGTTCTACATAAAAGAATTAAAAAGATAATTAATGAAATGGTTGGTAAAGGAGAAAATGCCGATATACAGGAAGGAGATATTACCAATCAGGGGGAAATTATAGGTGAACTTATAAAACAGGGATTATGGCCTGCTCCAGGTGGGGCATGGTGTTCTGCTGGGATTCCTATTTTTAATAAAATGAGTAAAGGCGCGGGATTCCCGTTATTTACACACTATGATTATCAAGGTAAGGATGTGACAGAACTTGCAAATCTTGATTGTCAGACTCCATACTACTTTGTTTATCTTGAAACTGGTGAGTATAACGAGAAAGTTATAGATTTTTACATAAATTTCCTTAAAAAGATTCAAGCCGACTATAATTTTGATGGATTTAGGGTGGATCATATTGATCACATTGTAGATGCATATTCTGAATCTGAATTAGGAAAGCCAATAAGCTATAGAGCACCAAAGGCTGTTTTAGGAAAAGCTAATCGTGAACTTAAAAAAGAGATTCCACACTTTGCAACTCTTGCAGAGTATATGCTCTGGGATAATTATTTTAAAGAATATCATCAGTTTATGGAATTTGACCTATTATGGGGCAGTGATATAGTTTCTCAATATCTAAAAAATGTCGCTCGAATAATAGAAGATAATAAAGAATTGGAAGAATATAATTCTACCGTTGAAAAAGGAAACCCAAGACTGTCAATTTTAAAAACATATAACAATCAGGATGGTGAATTTAGAGCCATTGATCAGTACCCAGCTCAGTTGAGTGAAGCAGGCGCATTATTTAAATGGTTTAAATTTAAGTTTTTACCAAATGGTCCGACTGCTCAAAGACCTTTGTTATATATAGATGGAGATGAGTCATTTACAAAAACTGGTATTGAAAAAGTAATTGGAATGGAAATTTCTATGGAAAGAGAAAACAACTATGAATTCTATAGAAAATTTGATGCTATTAGCAGATTTGCTTTGCATAATGACTTTACTCATTCTGGAGTAGCAGAGATTCATCAATCCAATGAAGATAAATCCGGATTTGTAAGCTGGCTTATCAATAAAGAACTTGGCATGGGTGATGATGAGAAGTTATTTATTGTTGCTAATGAGAATCCCCCAACGCAAGTTGTCAGAAAATATCACGAAGATGGGACTGTTGAGATTACAAACCATACTTCAGTACCAATTTGTAATAAAGAATCTTATATTCCTGAAGGGTTTAAAGTAGCTTCAGAGTACATATTGCCTGAAGATTCACTTGACTTTACTGAGATAACAGATATTTCTAATATTTCAGATAATAAGCTAACTTTTGAAAAGCTTGAACCATCTGAGTTTCATATTTATAAACTTCAAAGGTGACATCACTTATTTAAGTCATCAATTATTCCAGTCTTAATTATGTGCATTAGCATCAGCGACGGAGAAAACTTGCTCACTTATACATCATAACTTTTCGGTCAATCCACTAGTACTCTGTTAAGAAAGTTTTGTCGGATAAATTTTCTCCGTCGCTGATGAAATTGCTTCGCATTTCATAGGCTCCTCCGAAAACATACCCGACTGCAACAATCATCATAATTAAATTAACAGAGCACTACTAGTGTGATTCATTAAATCAATAGAACAAACATCTAGTCCTTACGTCTTGAAGAAAAAAGACGAGAGGTGAGATTATGAGGAAAAG
>MFRQ01000108.1 GCA_001784615.1 Candidatus Melainabacteria bacterium RIFOXYA2_FULL_32_9 | reverse complement strand
TAAACTATTCTAGTAATTCGAATTTAAATTCTATGTTTTATCTTATGTAGATTTGTTCTGGCATTTTCTGTATGCAAAATGTTTTTATATAAATAGAGAAAGAAATTTCTTATTATTAATCTTGGAAGGAAGAATGGTAGGAAATATAACAGACTTATACCCTAATATTTATAAACAAGACAGGAGACAGCAAAGTACTCCTGTAGAATTTGATTATCGCTCAGGACTTGATCGCAGATCAGGTTCAAGACCTGCTATTGATCCAAAGTTAAAAGATGATATAGATCAGACTAAGAGTATCTTTGCTGCATTAAGCCCTGTAGCTCCTATTAGAAGAATAGCTTCTATTCCTGATAATATTAAAGATGGTAATTACACCAAAGCAGCAGGCTTACTGGGGCTTGCATATGTAAATATTCCAGAAGATGTAAGAGATCTAACAAACGCTGGCAAACAAATATTTAAAGGTAAGTTACCTGCATATGATTATAAAAATTATCAGACTCCTTTTTCTTTCTTTAGAGGGACAAAACTAGAACCTGTTATTAATAAATTGGGCAAATTTGGTGCTAAGTTGCATCAATGGGATATCCCCCTTTTTGACACAAAGCTAGGCAAAATAGTTCAGAAAAAACTTAATATAAGAATGGTTGGGCAAACTACTACAGGCAGAAAAGTTCCCAAATTGATATTTAATGAAATATCCAAAAATACCATTTTAAAACAAGCTCCGGTTAAGGCTTTTGAATTACAAGGTTCAGCATTTGCTAAAATAATTGGAAAATCTTTATTGAGAATACCTTTATTAAGTGTTTTTGCTCTTGGAGTTTTTGAATTACCTGCTATTATTAAGGCATTTGGACAAGAAAAAAATGATAAAAGTAAACTACACAATGGAATTACTCAAATAACAAAATCATCAATTAACGTTTCTTCACTATTAGCTGGAATAGGCACTGTTGGAGCAGTACTCGCTAAATATGGGTCTGCATATTCAATGTTAGGAATGGGTTTAGGTTCTATTTTAGGATCATTATTGGCAAGTAAAATAAATAAAATAGTTGATTGTAATAAATAGTTTAATTTTGTTCTTCTTTTAGCATTTCCTGTAACTCTACTAAAATCTCTTTTTTGACATTGTCTTTTGTTGTATCGATTTTTTCTTGAAGAAATTTATTAACCTTTTCATCATTTGGGTTAATTATTTGTGCATATGCATATAATTGCTCACATAAATCAGTATCGAAAAGTTCATCATCAACAAATTTATTTACTCTTTCAATAAATGCATCTTCATTAGTTTTACTTGTGAATGAGACTGTATCCTGTTTTAATGATTCTAAAGCTGGCATGCCAGTATGCTTATAGGAAGTATTGCCCTGGAATTGAGGATATGTCGATGTTATATTTTTTATCTGCATATTTTTACCTTTTAAATTTTTAACCTGAATATATAAAAATCAAATATATATAAAATTGCTAGTTTTATATTGAATCTAGAAATATGTGTTATTACACCACTGATATTGAAGGACGGAGATTATAACAATTAAACTCGAAGAATATTGCACATTTTACTACAACAATTTTAGAAAACCTGAAATTTCAGTAATCATATGCCCAAATTCTGGCTGAGTATTGTAATATAATTCTTTGCTGCGCTTATCTTTATATGAATTTGCAAGTTCTTTTATGCAATTATGTTCAGGGTTAAAGGCATCGCAAAGCTGAATATCCTGCAGAGTTATTTTCTCTGTATTAAAATGCTCTTCAGAAATATCAGAAATATCTTGCAAAATTAAAGTTAATTCATCTTTATTTTTAACTAAATTCTTTATATCAGGAGTAGTTAAAAGATTAAAGAGATCATAATAATGCCTCGTTCTTAATTTTAAAGATCTATTGTCATGTAAACTTTTAACCGCACAAAGTTTTTCCGCAAAAATCCTTTCAAGGCAAAGAACTTTAACATCAAAAGGAGGAATATCTTCTGCTAGATCCTGGAATCCCTTATCTATCAGATAATCTCCAACAAATGAATTTATCGGCTTGATTAAAGTACGAGGTGATGTTCCACCTCTGTAGCCCGGCTCGAGTAAAATTTGAGAGCTTACCTCTCCCTCAAGCTTATTATCAGGATTTTTATTATAATCAAAGTAAATCGTTGCAGCTAATTTCTTCACCATTGACTTTTCAGGCAAGTAGGTTAACCCTGAAATACTAGCTACAAAATCTTTTAACTTTTCAAGTCTTCTCCGTTTACTGTTTTTTGATATAGTATCAACAGTCTGAATAAATAATAAATCAATATCTTCTGAGAATCTTTCTATAATTTTGTATGCTTTTGATAGACAGGTACCACCTTTAAAAACAAATTCATCCTGAAATTCAGAGTTTTGCAATTCTCTTAAAACTCTGATAACCCAATAATCCTTTTCAATTGTTCCAGCAGGTAAACTCCATGCAGCGGCAACAATTTTAACGAACCCTTGGAAATCAGGATGATCACTAATATATCTTAACGGTGTACTCGTGGCTTTATTCTCCATTCACTTGAAAATTTTAATCCGAATATTACATCAGAATATACCACAGTATTAGGATTTATTTTACTTTTAAGTTTATTCAAAAGCTTTAAATCCATTCCTAATTCCTGACCAAGAGCGCCAACTACAGCTTTAACTTTTGGCGGCTCATTTATAGCAGAAATACCAAGATCGTTAATATTAACTTTTCCAAATCTTATAATCTCTTTTATTCTTTCAATAGATTCAACCGGCGTTGTATCAGGAATTGCATCTATATCAATAATTGCATCTAGAACTATTCTTTCAATATCCGTCCCGGAGTGGGGTTTGTTTCTCAAAATATACTTTGTATTACCATTACTTCTCATTGGTTTATTACAAGCAATAGTAACAGTCTTTGAAATTTGTGTAGTTAAACCGATTTTATTATACCCATTTAATCCACTAATACAGCTAAAACTTGCTTTTTTAGCTGCACGTGAAAATGCCAAAACATTATTATTTGGAGGAACTACTCCAAGAATTGTCTTTTTAGGGACATAGTAAAATCCTCGTGAGGCACGATCAATAAGTCCTTCTTTATAAATACTACTCAAAGCCATTGCTACCGCTGATCTTGAATACTTATCAAAATCAGAATAGCTCCAGATTTTATCTGAAGAGTTGTTCTTTAAAATTTTGTTTCTAACTGTTTTTCTAACTGATTTCATAAGTATCACCTTTAATATCATGTTCTCATATTTTTTCATTATGTCAATTATTTACATGTATTTAATTAACAAAAATTATTAAAAAATATCAGCTTAAGCTTTATTCAATAAGGGCAAAGAGCTATTTAATTTAATAAGTTTTATATTAAAACTATTAAAATTTTAATCTTGTTATATTTAATAAGCGTTATAATTTTACAAGTTCTTCCGGCAATGTCATATTATAGCTTGCTAGATAAACACCACCTTTAGAAATGCTGCGATGGCCTTTTCCTAAATCTATTTTTGCCTGATCGAGAAAATCAAACCATTGGTGTCCAATTTTATGAGACATATACAAAAACAGTCTTTTAACTTTGACAGAACTACAGTTCTCAAGTAGGTTCTGAAGTACTTTAGGACGTAAATTTACCAGTCCTTCAAGTATTTGATAACACTCAACAATATCCATTTTCTCAGGAGCTAAGTATAAACTTTCCAGAATAGCTCTTTCTGCTGAAGAAATCTCGATTGTAAAATTCTTTTCATTAAACGCAGTGAGTTCTACTTTATCAGGCAGCATAGATGTTCTTATATACTCTATCTGCTGTTGCCAATTATAATTTTTAAACCAGGCTGGTAAAGTCTTTTTAGGAAGGGAAAATAAATAAACATTCTCCTGATTATGTCTAATATAATGAGAGAGACCTTGTTTTGATAATGCAGTTAAACCCCCGGCATGGATAGAAGACATACAGGACTGAGATTGCATTGAGTAAAGAGCACCTTCCCAACTGATTGTATCATTAGGTCTTTTATATGCCCCTGTTCCTATAGATTGTATCCATCCACTTCGCTTATAGCGTTTTTGCAATTCATGAGATATGCCCATACTTTCAAGCCAGGATGCCAGAATAACTGTTCCTGGTTTATGCGTATCTATAAATTTCGTTATTTTTTTCTCTATATTGGTACTCATAGTACCAATATTATGTATTATTTAACGAAAGTCAATAAAATAATATTTTACTGCATAAAAATTTAAACAGATTGTATATTAATCAAAAAAGGATTAAAAAGTTTTTAAAATGTATTTTAAAAACTTGGTAAAATTCAATACTTTTTAAAATACATTTTATTATTTATAGTTTATCTGTTAATCCTCAAATTTACTACAGCTTAAATAACGTAAAATGGTCATATAATATATTGATTTTCGGTTGCATTTTGGTTGCAAAAATTTAAAAAAATGGGTAAAAATGAATAAAAGTTGCAGCAAAATAAAAATCGTCAAATGATTGAATATATCTATATAAAAGGCAATTTATAATAACATATCAAAGCACGTAAAAATGCCTGTTTTCACCCTCATAAATATAAAGAAACTTTTGCTCTTGTTTCTTGACTTTTAACATACACCCTACTAAAGTTGGTAGAGAATTACGATATAATTGTGCCTAAAAAACAAGGCAAAAACCCCGGATCTCAAGGCTAAAAAACATTTTTTGATAAAAAATTACTTGTTAAAAAATATTAAAGTGAGTTTTATCAAATCATGAATATGTTTTCATAAAATCACATAATTTTTCCGGTATCATCATTTTATGATCATAGGATAATAGAAGGAAGGAGGGGGCGAAAAATGAGCTTGATTAATGCAGAAATTATAAATTTTACAGGGCAGACATATAATCTTAAAAATGGACCATTAAATCAGGATAATAAGATTATCCTGTCTGATGTGCAGGACAAGTTTATTAAACAGACCAAAATTTCCTTTCAGGGACCGGATAATGCGGAGAACAAATATCAAGGAGAATCCTTCCTGTCAAAATTATCCAGGTTTAATGCACCTGTTGCTACAGCGTTCATTACAGTTTTTACATCAACTATTCTTGCTCCTATAGCTAAAGCTGTTGGTTTACCATTAAATCCACCCATAGAAAGAACTTTACCTGCAAAACAAGATTCTGTTCCAATACAGGCAAAGGAGCCGAAATGGTGGAAAGAAGCTACTGTTTATCAGATTTATCCAATGAGCTTTAAGGATACGGATGGTAATGGTACCGGTGATATTAAGGGAATTACTGAAAACCTTGATTATTTGAAAGATTTAGGTGTTAATTCTCTCTGGCTGAATCCTATTTATACTTCTCCTGAAAAAGATAACGGATATGATATAAGTGATTATAAAGGAATTAACCCTAAATACGGATCAATGAAAGATATGGAAGAGCTTATTCAGGAAGATCATAAGCGTGATCTGCATATTATTATGGATCTGGTAGTAAATCACTCTTCAGATCAGCTTTCTTGGTTTAAAGCTGCCAGAGATCCAAATCATCCTGAGCATAAAAAATATAAAGACTACTATATTTGGGCTCCTCCGGCAAAAAATGGCGAGGTTCCAAATAACTGGGTTTCAGATTTTGCTGGCTCGGCTTGGACAAAGAATTATAAGACAAACGAATATTATTTCCATACGTTTCTGCCTGAACAACCGGAGCTAAACTGGAGAAATCCCAAAGTAAGAGAGGCAGTTAATGATATTTTGTCATTCTGGCTTAAAAAGGGTATTGATGGTTTTAGAATGGATGTTATTGATCATGTAGGTGTAAACAAACCTTTCCGTAAACCTAATAAGTCCTTTGTAGACTTTGATCGTCTTGAAAGTTATATAAAAGGGATGGGTAAAGTTCTTTACGATCCAAATATTATCTGCAATAAAGAAAAAGAGATAATGACTGTTGGAGAAACTCCTGCAACTGATATTTCTAATATCAGCAAGGTTATTGGCCCAAATAAATTAAATATGGTTTTTAACTTCGACATGGTAAACACTGATTCTAATCCTAATAACGGAAGCAAATGGACCGACAGAAAGCCGGAGCTTAAGGACATCAAAACAGTATTTACAAAATGGCAGAGCGCACTTGAGAAGGAAGTTGACTGGTATAGTATTTTCCTTATGAACCACGACCAGCCAAGGGCGTTATCAAGATTTGGAAATGATTCAACTGAGGAATTCAGAGAAGCTTCTGCAAAAATGTTGGCTACCATGCTCTTTTCATTGAAAGGGACTCCATATATGTATATGGGTGAGGAAATTGGAATGACAAATCCCAGATTTGATAATATTAATGATTATAAAGATGTAGAAACTCATAATCATTATAAAGAAGTGAAGGAGAAAATGCCTGAGCAGGAAATAATGGCCGGAATCAAAGCTAAAAGCCGGGATAATGCCAGAACTCCAATGCAGTGGAATAATTCCATGAATGCAGGATTTACTACAGGAACTCCGTGGATTAACCTAAATCCTAACTATACCGCCATAAATGTTGAAGCAGCCAGAAAAGATCCTAACTCAATCTATAATTATTTCAAAAATATGATTAAGCTTAGAAAAGATAATCCGGTACTTATTTATGGTAAATATGACCTTATCGCAAAAGATAACGAGAAAGTCTACTCCTATACAAGAACATTAGGTAAAGAAAAAATCCTTGTAGTACTTAATTTCTCCGAGAAAAATACAGAATTTTCTCTTGAAAAATATTCTACAAATGAAAATAAAATAAATATGTCTGGAGCAAAACTACTTATAGGAAATTATTCTGACAGTAGTCAGGACAAAAAAGATTTACTTCTCAAACCATACGAAGCAAGAGTATATAAGCTTAGTTTAGACTAAGAACCTATCCGACAAAAAAACGTCTAAAATTTTAAGTTCAGAAAAATAACTTAAAAGGTTTAGACAAAAATGAG